>JBDLIX010000023.1:0-42793 GCA_039714655.1 Bacteroidota bacterium | reverse complement strand
AAAAATACCTCAAAAACGTCTTTGCAGCACCCTATTTAGAAACGCTACATTTGAATATCAAGGCGTTACAGTGTATTAGATGTCCCACGCGGAAAACAGCAAAAGAGGAGATGGCGGCGGTGGCCATGTACGCTGCACTGCTGGATGGCAACTGCCACACCCTGATCCTGAAAGATCCCCCTGCAACCCAGGACGCTCCGGGCCGGCCCGACGGTCAGGGTGCTGCTATAGAAATGCTGAATTGCCTGAGAATTACAGACCTCGGTCAATTGCCTGCGTAACTTGCACCGGCTAAAATTGATTTTCAGGGAGAGGTGCCGGATACCTATCAATGGCCGGAATAGTTACCTGAAATCTCTTAATGACCTTGCTGCATGGTACTATTCAAGCACCCGGACTTTCAGGTTTTTCCATTGAACCTTTATTCCGCCACCGGAATGTATCTGAAGAGCGATGATCCCCTTGGCCTTACCGATCTTTTCATCCTCGAAGGTGATCATTTTGTGCCCGTTTAACCAGGTTTCCACCAGGTCGCCCTTCACACGTATTTTCATCTTGTTCCACTTTCCAAATTTCAAATACTTATCAAGTTCCGGGTCCGGTTTAATTAACCATCCCCTTCCGTAGGATTCGTAGATACCACCGGTATTGTGATCCGGAGGGGCCACTTCGACCTGCCATCCGGCGATCTTGGTTCCTTCTATGGATGACCGGAAGAATACCCCGCTGTTTCCGTCGGCACCCTGTTTGAATTTAAGGGTGAGTTCAAAATCAACATATTCTTTCTCTGTCCCAAGGTATCCGTATTCCTGATCGGGACCACTCTCGCACACCAACAGTCCGTCTTCCACATACCATTTTTCGGTTCCATATATGGTCCAGCCCGACAGGTCCTTCCCATTGAAGATTGATTCTGACTGTGCAAGGATTACACCCTGACAAAAAATGAGAAGAATGATTGTGAGTTGAGAGAACTTTTTCATCTTGAATTGATTTTAATTGTGTGTTTAAAGATACAAATCCCCTTGACTCAAATGGAAAATATTTTTAAAATATATGTCATGTATACTTGACATTATGTATATTTTACTTATCTTTGTGTATATATTGTTTTACAATTAGTATAATTTATCATACATAATAATTAGAAATCATGTCGTATCAGGAAAAACAGAACATCGTAAACATCTTTAGCGGACTGCTCATTACAACTATCTATGCTTTGATTGTATATCAAAGACACCTTCAGGGAAGATTCGATCTAACTGAAGACTTCGACAAATGGGGTGTTATCTTCCTCATCTTTATAGGTGTCTCCATTGTGACCCGAATCATTATCTTAATTATTTTTCACATCATCAATGCCATCGCCACCAGGGAAGAGGAGACACCGGTGGAGGATGAACGGGACAAACTGGTCAAATTAAAAGCTACAAGGAATTCATATTACGCCTTCACCGGTGGTTTTTTCCTCTCTGTCGTATCCCTCGCTTTGGGAATGCCTGTCTATGGAATATTCATAGCATTTATTAGCTTCGGCCTGATTGCCGAAATCATTGATAACAGTTCACAAATCTATTACTACCGGAAAGGAATCTGAAATGGCAACAAGTATCATACAAAACAACATCCGGCGACTGCGGTTCGATGCAGGTGAAATGACCCAGCAACAGCTGGCAGATGCAGTGCGTGTGTCGCGGCAAACCATTGTAGCCATCGAAAAGGGGAACTACTCCCCTTCCCTGGAACTGGCCTTCCGCTTCGCCCATATTTTTAAAACTCCCCTGGAGGAGGTATTCACCTACGATCCTGATGAGGATAAACCAAAGAAAAAGAGGTGAGGGAAGTGATTTGTATATTTCTTCTAATATATTCCCTAATTTTGAATTATTAATGTAACGAAGTCTTGACCTATTCGTCTTTATATTTTATGAAGAGAGCAATACATGATTAAATCCCTGATTCTCACAACCCTCATTCTTTTGGTGCCAACATGGATCCTCAATGGTCAGACTGAGTACCTGCCAAAGAAAGTATATAAAGCATACCGGGTGGAGGTATCCCCCATAATAAATGGGGCATTTGATGATGCGGCATGGCAGCAAGGAGAGTGGGCCGGTGATTTTACACAGCTTGAACCCTATGCTGACAGACCCCCGTCACAGCAGACCGAATTCAAGGTAGCCTTCGACGATATGAATCTATATATCGCTGTTAAAGCCCTCGACAGTGCACCCGACAGCATCACCAACAGGATGAGTCGCCGTGACAACGGTGATGGAGATATGGTCTTTCTCGTATTTGACAGCTACCATGATTTGCGCACAGGCTTTATTTTTGGAGTAAGCTCTGCCGGTGTTCGGTTTGATATGATCCAAGCCAATAATGGTCAGTCTGAAGATCTCACCTGGGATCCCATCTGGCAGGCAAAGGCACAGCTGCACGAATGGGGATGGGGTGCCGAAATGAAAATCCCCTTCACCCAGCTGCGTTTTAATAAGCACTCTGAGGAGGTTTGGGGATTTGAAGTGGCTCGCCAGTTATTCAGAGAAGATGAATTGAGTCTCTGGCATCCGATTCCGCGAAATGCCCCGGGATTTATACATGCAATAGGGGAGCTTGATGGCCTGCAGGAGATAGAACCACGAAAACAACTTGACCTGACACCTTATGGTGTTGCTTCATTGAAAACCTACGAACCTGAAGAAGGAAATCCCTTTGCCACCGGTACCGATCCGAAATATAATATGGGCCTGGATGGTAAAATCGGGATCACCAATAACCTGACCCTCGATTTCACTATAAATCCAGATTTTGGTCAGGTTGAAGCAGACCCTTCCGAAGTGAACCTGACTGCATATGAAACCTTTTTCGAAGAAAAACGGCCCTTCTTTATTGAAGGCAAAAGCATCACAAGCTTCAATGTGGGATTAGGAGATGGTGATGTGGGAAACGATAACCTCTTCTATTCCCGAAGAATAGGACGCAGACCGCAGGGGTATCCTTCACTGAATGATGGGGAATATGCCTCGATACCAATATTTACCCGTATCCTGGGAGCTGCCAAACTCACAGGAAAAACTGAAAAAGGATTGTCCATCGGTATTATGGAAGCCCTTACGGCTGATACCAGGGCAACAATTGATAATGGAGGAGAGGAACGCAAAGAGAGTGTGGAGCCACTTACCAACTATTCCCTTGCCAGGATACAGAAAGATTTCAACAAGGGCAATTCAATTATTGGAGCAGCAGTCACCAGCGCAATCAGGAAGCTTGACGGGACAGATCTTAAGTATCTGCATAAGAATGCAACCACAGCCGGAGTGGATTTTACACAATACTTCAAGGAGCGTAATTATACGCTAAATGCTTCACTTTATCTGAGTAATGTGCAGGGTACTTCTGAGGCAATCTCCTATACCCAACAATCCTCAGCCAGGTATTTCCAAAGACCAGATGCCGATTACATTGAATTTGACGATACCCGCACCAGTCTCTCCGGAATTGGTGGTAAAGTACAATTCGGGAAGATCGGAGGAAATTGGAACTTCCTGTACCTGAATGTATTCAAGAGTCCAGGTCTGGAGCTCAATGATATGGGTTATCTGCAGCAGGCCGATAATTTCCTGAATGTTTTGTGGACGGGATACAATTTCACAGAGCCCTTCAGTATCTTCAGGAGCCTGAGATTGAATAATGATGTATACATGGTATCTGATTTTGGGGGACAAATTGGAGCAATCGGATATGAGTATAACATGAATGCCGAATTCAAGAACTTCTGGAACGGCGGTTTCGGAGGCGGGTATAATTTTCACCAGGTTTCAAATAGAATGCTCAGAGGCGGACCTTCCATTCACCTGCCCAACGATATGAGGTTGCATTACAGGCTTGCTACCGACGACAGAAAAGCCATCTCAGGAGGATTCTTTGGAAATAACAGCTGGGGTACTGAGGAGTATTATCTTAGAAGCTCTTATACAATCTTCATGACCATCCGGCCACTGAATACCCTCTCCATATCGCTCCTTCCCTCCTATTCTTCCAGCAACCATGAGTTGCAGTATGTAACCCACCGGGAGATGAATGGTGACGACCGGTATCTTTTTGGGAAAATCGACCAGAAGGTTCTCAACATGTCTCTCAGGATCAACTATAACATTACTCCCGATCTCACCATCCAGTACTGGGGCCAACCCTTTATTGCCTCGGGCGAATACACGGATTTCAAAATGATAACCGACCCAAAAGCAGCACGCTTCGCCGACAGGTACCATCTATTTACAGCCCAGCAGATAAGCATTGTGGACGGTTCATACGAGATAGACGAAGATGGGGATTTGAATACGGATTACAGCTTCAGTGATCCTGATTTTACGGTGGATGAGTGGTTGTCAAACCTGGTCATCAGGTGGGAATTTATGCCCGGATCCACTGCCTACCTGGTTTGGTCCCAAACAAGGGATTATTACATGCAGAATGGTAGTTTCGAGGTGTGGGATAACATGGACAACATGTTTACAGATAAAAAGGCCACCAATATCTTCCTGATAAAATTCTCCTACAGGATCGGGTTACGGTAAATTTCATATTTTTCCCGGCAAATCACCTGCACTTAACTTATGGATCTGTCACTTTAATGGCTCTCCGCAGGTAGGACAAAATTTATATCCAACATCTTTGTCAAATTCATGCCCATTCGAACATTTAATGATTTGCTTTTCAACATGGATCTGGGTTAAAACGCCATATATTTTACTATCCGAAGAAACACTCCCCCGATAACCAGTTATTAAGAATTCAATGCTTTGAGTCTGCCCTGTTCTAAGTAACTCAAAAAAACTTTGATGGGGACAATATAATTCTAAGATGATTTTATGCCCCTCCGTATTATTTTCAGCAAATAACAGAGCTTGTTTGGCCTTAATCCATAATGTATTGTAAGACTGAGTCACTCTTACCCCATTTTCTATCAAAAGGTCTGCGGCAGTTCTTTGGCTATATGAATAACCCCAACTCTTATTCTTACTCGAATAAATATCAACACCCGCTGAAACTTTTTCTCCACTGGGATGGTCAAAGAACTTAATAATGTTCGCTTCGTTAAATCTGACCTTTTTACCCCAAATAGACTTTGCAAATTCCTCATTTGTCTGCCGAACAATACTTTCGTGAGCGCCAACACATTTCTCTTGTGCACTTTCAACCATAGATTTGAGTTCTGCTTCAGCAATAACCTGTGAAAAAGCTACGGTCGTGAAGCTTAGAAATAACAGGAAGAAAACATTTTTCATGATAAATTGCTTTTTAAGTTATTGAAAATTAGTGATTTTACATGAAATTTGATATTGATCCAGAGTATCTTGTTTTGTATGCGCTGATATTTCTCTACTCACCGCATTACATGTATGTACGTAAAAAACGTTGAGTAGTTGATATTGTTATGCATTTTGATTGATTAGTACGAAGAGATTTGGTGATCCACCGGGTGCGGCAAGTAGATGAAGTAATTTTCAGGAATCAATCCTGTACACTTTCCTGAAGTGGTATCCGTAAATGCTATAGGTAACGGCCAGAGGAATCATTTCCGGCCTCCTGAAAAGGCACCAGAACATCAGTTTCCAATAATAATATCTACTTCTGTCTATGATGCCCAAAAAGAGTACCGACCGAAACAGTGCCATCATATTCTCACCATTGATCCGTCTTCTGTTTAATACCAGCGGTTTGAAGTGTTTCAAAAATCCTATGAGCCGTTCATGATAAGCTTTGCTGGAGTAAATGTTGTTCAAAATTTTCTGGTACCCGTTCAGTAGCACCTCCTTGTTCATCCTGGGGATGAAATTCATGGTGAAATTGGTATTGTCACCCTCGTGTGTTCGCAGGATCCTCCCCTCCTCTTCGAGTCTCTTGTAAAGGTTTGTACGGCTTGGAGCATTCAGAAGTCCAACCATGGCAGTAATGATCCCACTCTGCTGGATAAAATCGATCTGACGCTGGAATATTCCGGTTGTATCGTTGTCAAATCCCACAATAAAACCTGCCGATACTTCTATACCGGCTGCCTGGATCTCCCCTACACTATCCAGCAGGTTGCGCCCTCTGTTCAGATCTTTATTACACTCCTTCAGACACACCTCATCGGGGGTTTCGATACCCACAAAAACCTTTTCGAAACCTGCAAGTGCCATGGCGCTCATCAGTTCAGCATCGTCGGAGAGGTCGATGGAAGCTTCAGTAGTGAAGGTATATGGATTTTTATGGTCTCTGTTCCATCTGGCAATGGCGGGAAGAAGATCTCTTTTCAATATGTACCTGTTCCCTATGAAATTATCATCCACAAAAAAGAGATTGCCCCGAAAACCGGTATGGTAGACGGCGTCAAGCTCCTCAATAATTTGCCGGGTAGATTTCAAACGGACTTTTCGTCCAAGCAGGGCAGTGATCTCGCAAAAATCACAGTTAAAGGGACACCCTCTGGAGTATTGTAAACTCAGTTGTGCGTAATTGGAGGGGTTGATCAGCGAAAAATCGGGACAGGGCGAGTGCTCCATATCCGCATACTCCTCCGTCTGGTAAATCTTTTTTGGTATACTATTTTCAAGATCGGAAAGAAACCGGGGCAGGGTAATCTCCGCCTCGTTGAGTACCAGGTGATCGATGTGCGACCATACTTCCGGTTCGCCCGAGAAGAGGGGGCCTCCGGCTACTACTTTCTTTTCCATCTGCTTACACCTTTGGACCAGCTGTGATGCCGAGGCGGCCTGAACCGACATGGCACCGATAAACAGATAATCGGCCCACCGAATCTCTGAATCGGTCAGTGGGCGAACGTTCAGATCCACCAGTTTTCTTTCCCAATTCTCAGGAAGCATGGCGGCAATGGTCATCAGTCCCAACGGGGGACTGGCAGATTTTTTGGCAACGAACTTCAATGCGTGTTTGAAACTCCAGTATGTGTCGGGATAGGCCGGACTTACCAATAAAATTTTCATGGTGACTTATTTGGTATTTCGGCCAAATATATGAATGAAATGATCCGTGCTAAAATAAAGGGTCCGGATGATCAGGGAGAGGTATAAATCAAAAAGTTATTGGGATGAATTGCTTTAAAAAGGGACATATAGAAAATGAATCCTTTTACTTTCCGCTTTCAATTTCATACACATGGGTGCCATATTTTTCCCACACATCACGGATCATATTATTTTCAACTGAAAGGCTGCCGGGGAGTTCGAATAGCTTTTTCACTTTCATCCCTTCCAGTCCGTTAATTTTAATGCTTACATTTTGCACTGTTTCATCCCGGTTGGCAGTAATAAGATAGTATCTTCCCTGCCACTTTTTCAACCGGAAATCCACTTTACTGCCCAGCGGCAGGATTTCGACTCTGTTTACCGCATCATCCGCCACAAAGAGAGGCCACATATGGTTCATCTCCTGAAACCAGCCTCGAAGCCGCTGCAGATCCCCTTTCTGCGTACAGACCCAGTGATAGAGTCCGGTCGCTCCGTAAATAACGGAAAGATAGGATTCGTTGCGGAAGCCTTGTAAATCATCGGCGCGCAAAGATTGATTATTCATAAAATGTAACGGTACTAATTCATCGTCATGAAACGCAGTGTAGTAATTTACCTCCGCCAACTTAAACCGGTTCGGATTTAGAACCATTTCGGTCCTGGTCAGAAAGGGAGCATTCCGCCAGGCGGATCCGGGACGACCCATGATCTTTACATAGCAATAGCCAACCGGCGGATTTGTCACCGGCCATGCGGGCATGTCACGGTCATAGAGAAAGCTGGAATCGTGGTGTCCCCAGATTACCAATCTTTGTGAAGATATTCCAGAGATAGTTTTTTCAACGCGTTTCCGGTAATTGATATATTCGGGGTCAATCTTCCAATAATAAAACTGTTTGCCATAACATCCCAAAAATCCGGGATGCACCAGCAGGTTTTCTGCAATGGTGTCAAATTTGTCAAGGAAGTCAGGAGTCAGGGGCCCAATGGTTAAAGTGTAGACATTCTTTTCCCAGGCACGATCCCGTTCCTCAAAGTAATTATCTATTTCTCTTAAATAACCGCGATACATATTGGCTCCCAAATCAATGGCCTCATTCCACTCCATAATATTCACCGAAGGAACAATGGGGAAGAAGTAGAAATCGTTATTGATCACAATCCTTCCCTTTTCATCTACCGTAAGTTTCTCAATAGGCGGCAATTCTCGTCGTTTAGTGTGGTTGATTTTGCCAAATCGTCTGGTTTGCCTGCCCAGCACCTTTTGATTATCGTCAAGATAGGATACAACCACCGAATAGTCCTGAACCGGCAGGGGATTGGTCCTGAACCCGCGAATATCAATCGAAATGTTGGTTAACTGGTCTGTTAAATGATGATCGAATTTTTGAAGAACTTCTTCATTCTGTAAATCAGTTACTTCTACACTGACCATCCCGTTTTCAGAGATCGGCCGGTAACGGTTATGGATCTCCAGAACCGCTGAATCCTCCTCTGGAAAATAGAACTCCTGATCAAGTATAATTTCAATGGCAGGCGGAACCTGGATGGGATAGGTGCGATTGATTGGCTGTTGACCCTCAGGTTTAACAGTCACATTAAACTCAGTCATCTCTTCCAGACCTGCCTGATAAGGTAAAGTGATCTGTTTGGTTTCCCACTGCTTGATATAAAATCGTTCACTGGCCAAAGGTTCGCCTTGTATGCCGGCAAATATTTCCACATCACAATCTGCGCCATCATTCACTATTGAGATCTCCGCTTCATTTATGCCCGCATAGATCTGGGGATGGGAAATAAAATCCTGCGATTGCTCCTTTTCATGAAAATAACGTTTTCCAAACAGGATGCTTTTAATCCGGATACCCGGTTCCCGGGCCAGGATAATCCTGCCCATAGCCCTGTTGTTGGCGGCATTCCCGTTCCAATAGTGTTTCTGTTGCCCGCTGTTCCACATCACATTAAATCCCAATGGTTGAAATGAAACCCCCGCCATTTGAAGCGCTTCAAAAGGAAGGGTCACCAGATAGGCATGACCCTCTTCACGCAATTCAATACCATATTCCTCAGCTGGTTTAAACTCTCCGTCTGCAGTGTATCCCTGCTTTTCTACCGTGATGCCTTTGTAAACCTGCCTGTCAGAGGTGATTTTTACCACATCAAAAAGATAGCGGTAATGGTTCACAAATGCGCTCTGGGTTTGCGGATTCAGATAGATGGAGATCTCTTTGCTGTCATATTTTTTCGGAACAGTCAGGTAGATGTTTTGGGCATCATTCGATACTTCAATCTCTGAACTGGAATTGGATTGGGGTCCACCTCCCCATTTTGCTGAAATGGAAGGTGTGGGAAGATCCACACCCCGTAATACCAGCTCATCTGTGGAGGTCCCCAATTCAAATGCCCTTATCTGGTCGATCCACAGGGTGGTAGTGGGTTCTGAACCCAACACCGTAATTTGAAGTAAGATCTCTTCAACAGGTTTTTGCGCTCTGAATCCAAAACGCCGGTAATCCCAATCGTGGTCGCTTTCGCCCAGAAGGAACGTGGGGGACACCTCCTGCATGGTTCCATCCTGATGGTAAATATAAACTGTCAGGTTGGAGTAGTTGTCGGGTGACCAATAATCCGAACCCCGCTTACCAATTGAATTGTCCAGCTTTGACCAAATATCTATAATGACAGGTCTGACCTCTTTCTGGTGCAGTGAAATCAGCTGCGACACACCGGAACCTTCCGTGTAGGTTACGCTGGCACGCAGGGATTGACCACCTGTGACCGATTCCCCTGTTTCCACAGAAGGTTCCCGGTAGCGACTGCCCACCCAGCTTACCCACTGATCTTCCATGGGCGGCTGCCAGTCCGGAGGCAATGTCTCCGGATCTGTCTCTTTTTCAAAACTATGATTTTTCACCAGGTTGATGCCATCAACCTCCTGGCTTAAACAGGCATCATCGATCCACACACTGCCTCTTTTTTTCTTATGTCCAGGCAGCGTGAAGAGAATCTCACCTCCCCACTTTGATTCTGAAAGTGTAATGGTTCTCGTCACCAATCTCCATTCAGCTGAAGCCGGCAGAACAATGGTATCCTCTTCGGAAGGCAAATCTTTTATCGTGCCCAGTCTGATCAACGCAGAAAATGCCTCTTTCCCTTTCAATCCATCGGTCCTGTAACGAAACGATACTGTGATCTCTTTTTGTGCAACAAGGGGCAGACCAAAAGGCATATTGCCATCTGCCACCCTCCAGTAGTTGCTGAACAGAGTTGCTGTAACATCGGCTTCACCACGGGAAAGTTTGACTGCATTGGCTCCTGAGAATGCTACATCATTACACTGCGAAGCTCCGTCCGACAACTTCCAGTAGGTAAGTGTACTGTCACCTTCAGCTCTAATATGACTGCCGTAACCTGCTTCTCCAATAATCTTATTAATAAATAGATTTTCCGCATCGCCATTGGGGAACAAATTGGGATTTTGTAGCTGTCCATAAAGGGAGAGGCTGGACAACAGAGTTGCAAGGAGGAGAGCCCTCAGACTTCTACGCTTTGAGATCATAGCCAAATGATTTATATGGATAAATATAAATCAAATGATTGGAACACAATACCCTCTTTTTCAATAATTAACCAAGAATTAATATCTTAGAATACTGGAAAAAACTAAATCTATGAAAACCAAGCTGTCCGTTGCCACACTGACTATAGCGATTATGCTAATCATCGTACTATTATATTCAGGTTGTTCGCAAAAGGAGACACAGCCCAACTTTATTATCATATTGGCTGACAATTTGGGATATGGTGATATTGCATGTTTTGGATCTGACCTTCATAGAACACCAAATATTGATAATCTGGCAAATGAAGGGATGCGGCTTACTTCTTTTTATTCGGCTTCTGGTGTATGTACCCCTTCCAGGGCCAGTTTAATGACCGGATGTTATGCACAAAGGGTGGATATGCACCTATCTGAAAATGGGCTTGCTGTATTAAGACCTGTATCTTCGAAAGGATTGAATCCTGAAGAAATCACTATAGCAGATATACTTAAAGAAAAAGGATATTCCACTGCATGTATCGGTAAATGGCATTTAGGAGATCAACCTGAATGTTTACCATTGCGGCATGGATTCGACTATTATTATGGGATTCCATATAGTGAAGATATGATTCCCTCTTTTGATCCCTCCTGGCCGGATTTACCACTCATTGAGAACGATACAGTTGTTGAAGCACCGGTTGATCTGGCAACAACTACAAGGCGGTATGTTAAAGAGGCTATCCGGTTTATTACTGAAAATCAAGATAAACCATTCTTTCTCTATTTTCCTCATAATCTACCCGGAAGCAGAGCCATTCCTATTGTAGATAAAAAGTTTGCCGGGAAATCAGCTAATGGCCCATGGGGCGATGCGATCGAGGAGATAGACTGGTCGGTGGGACAGATTATAAAGAGGGTTAAAGAATTAGGGCTGGAGAAAAATACGATCATTGTTTTTACATCTGATAATGGAGCGCCACAAGGACTTTCAGGAAGCAGTAAAGGAGGGAGTAACGAACCTTTTTCCGGTGCCGGATATACAACCATGGAAGGTGGCATGCGTGTTCCCGCTATCGTAAAATGGTCTGGCTCAATTCCTGAAGGCAGATCCAATGATGAGCTTTGTACAATGATGGATTGGCTGCCAACTTTTGCTGATCTTGCTGGTGCACAAATATCTCAGGATCGAATCATAGATGGTAAAAATATCTGGCCCCTGCTTTCCGGGGATGAAAGTGCTAAAACTCCCTATAAGGTTTTCTATTATTACTTTATGGATCAGTTACAAGCGGTGAGAGAGGGGAACTGGAAGCTTCATCTGGCTTGGGATAATAAGTATGATGGTATTTATAAATCAAAACTTTATGGCAACAGTAAATTGCAATTAGTAGATTTGGGTAACGATGTTAAAGAAGAATATGATGTGAGCGAACAATATCCGGAAGTAGTAGAGAGGTTGTTGCAATATGCAGAAACAATTTCTAAAGAACTTGGCGACCCACAACACAAGGGAGAGCAGATCCAACCTGCGTTATATGTTAATAATCCGAAGCCATTAATAAAAAAATTGCAGTAGTATATTTTTCCGGATGTATTCCTTTTTTCGACCCGGAAGTGATTGGCTTGTACCAGTTATTCATTAGGGAAGTCTACAATAGAAATTAACAGCAAAGGTTGAGCAACTTGTCTTTGCTGCAGGTGTCTGCGAAGTGATATTGAAAGATCCTGTTTTACCCCCATTCTCATATCGATTGATTATACAGATACACATGCAAATATTGAGACAATAGATAAGCGGAATCCGGTCAACGGACTTCAGCCACAGAAATAATCACTGAACAATCCTGCCTCCTTGATGGTTAAAACATCCTTACGTTCAAAGCAAATACGAGAAATAAAATATGAATCGATTACAGGTAAGATTAGTTGTCACTTTAATGTTCGCATTGTCCATTGGGCAAATAGAGGGACAGATAGTTTCGGACCGACCGGACCAGACGGAAAGTTCTTCAACGGTTGGATACGGGAAACTGCAAATTGAAAGTGGCATTCTAATAGGATTTGAAGGGGATGACCCAATTTCGACCCGTCAAATCCTGGCCCCTACCACCCTGTTCAGATACGGAATTACTGATGGAATTGAGATTAGGCTCATCAGCCAGTTTGAATCATTGAAAACAGGGGCCCAAAAACTTCAGGGAATCAGTGATTTGGAGATTGGAGCAAAAATTCAAATATTCAAGAAAGAGGGTTCCGGATCAGAGATTGCATTTATAACACATCTCGTAGTTCCAACAGGATCCGTAGAACTAAGCAATGATAATTTTGAAAGCATTAACAAATTAGCGGTATCCCACGAAATAAACGAAAACATGAGCCTGGGATACAATTTCGGGTACAACTATCCGGGTGCAGGAAAAGGGGATCTGAGCTATTCACTGGTACTGGGAATCGCTGTAAATGAAAAGGTTGGCATCTATTCAGAACTTTACGGAGAGCTTGTTAACCTGGAGAATTTTATAGTAAACTTTGACACAGGCCTCACCTACCTGGCAAAAGCGAATCTTCAATTTGATTTATCATTCGGAACAGGAATCAACCAGCGAATGAACTACATATCACTGGGTTGTTGCTGGAAAATATGAGCATAGTATCCTGTTTGTTTTCCAACACGTCAACATCATAAGATACGGAGATTTGCCGCGCTGACTGAAGGACGACCGAAAGCACCGGAGGTAAGCAAAAATGCTAACCCGGCTGCAGTGGTTTATATGAACTTTCGTCTTTTCATGCTATGATCGATAATTTATATATTCAGCAGCGATCATCACCATTTTGTGGAGCTCGCCGATTTCAGTTTCAACAGACCCATCGTTATTTACGCTGAACTTTAGCTTCTCTCCTGACGGAAGGTTTACCAGTTTTTTATATTTCACCCCTTCTGGCGGATTCAATTTAACGGGTATTTTAGTGATTGGTACCGGCGGCAGCTCTGCCTGATGGTTTAACAGGCTTAAAACTACACGATTGCGTTCGGGCTGATCAAATAACGCTGTGACCACTGCCGGGTGTGTATCTATCTCGAACGACCATTTGTCATCTTTAAGAAGATCGATAACACAACCAAACAGTGACTTGTGAGCAGCGCTGGTGCCTGTTTCAATGTTGGCAGCAGAATAGATCACCTCTCCCTTTCCAAATTTGTTATGCACCAATATGGGTTGTTTGGTATCACGCGCCGGTGGTGTTGTGTGAAGACTCTCAAATTTGCCGTCAACCACGGTACCCGGCACCTGGAAATATGCTTTTGTAAGTGTGGCAAGCACTTTGGCTTCGCTCTGTTCCGAAAGGTACAGTGTTCCGGTGCCTTCACCCACATTGTTGTTGTGGCTAAGATATGCCTGTCCCATTATTTTATCGATGATTTCGTTTGATGCCGGTTTTAGAAAGTTAACCTGGCCTGTCTCTGCCGACTGAAAATGACAACCAAAAACATCGGCAAGCATAAAGTCATCTCCTCTTTTTCCTGACGTTTCGGTAAGAGAGGTCCAGCGGCTGGCATAGAGACGTCCGCCATTGCGCACATATTCCCTGATAGCCTGAACTTCCTCTTTGTCCATTCTCAACACATCGGGAAGGATAACCATTTTATATTTATCCAGCGAATTGAGTTGCCTGCGGGTGATCACACCAAAAGGATGGTGTGCAGCCTGAAGTTTCCCGATGGTACCACGTATGGCAAGCAAATGGGGATAATCCTTACCGCTGTTTTTGCCAAATACTGATTCTGCATTTTTATCTGATTCTGCATTTGAGCTGAAACTAACTTTCGAATCATTGCTGAAATATATGGCAATGTCTTCCACCGGTTCGCCCCCCAGTTCGGGTTCGAATGGTGCAATTTGCCTGTTTACTTTTCCAAGCAGATCATACACACCCTGGTCGAAAGATCCGTCAGAATTTATACTGTCGATAAGGGTAAAAGCAGCGTGCTGACTGATTGCAGCCATTGCAGCCATCTCAAGGTCTTCCTGTGGTTTGTTATTGACATGTTCGCTCACATTGGGATAAGCCCGGCTGGTCATAAACTCGATGGGGCGGTTTTCCGACAGGTTGGTGAATAGTTTCACTCCCAGTTGTTGCTCCACGGAATCACCATAGAAATCACCACCAAGAAAATCACTGTGCCTGGCATGCCCAAAATTATTGGACATGTTCCAGTCGAAGGTGACTCCCGCCATGTTATGGTAAACGGGCAATCCTGGGCGAAACTTGTTTGTTAGATCTGAAAGATCCTTCATAAACTCACCGGTCCAGCGTTCCCTTACAGTCTGGTAACGTACCCATTTTTCATCGGTCCAGTCGATTATTTCAGGAATCGAATCACCAGTCTCCTTTTTGTATTTTGCCTGACAGGCAGTACAAAAACAGGGTGTACGCCAGAATGCCATATCGAAAAACATCACATCGAATTCGTACCCCTGCAATAGCTCCTCCACCTCGGCCATTGTCTGTTTGTGATATCCCTGTTGATTAGGGCACGCCAGTCCGTACCGGTTTACAGAGTATTGTTCTTCGTATGGTTTCCCCGGTGCTTCCATCATTCGCCAGTCATGATGGCCGCGAATGGCGCCACTGTTAAAAACCACACAATAGTATGCAGTGATGGTGATACCCCGGTCCCGCAATTCCCGGGAGAACTCTCCGAAGAAATCCCGCCCTTTCATACCGGCATGAGACCTACCAACCTTTGTGGGCCAGTAACAAAGTCCCTGGTGCGACTGGGCATAAGCCATCACCTGTTGGATGTTCGCCTTTTTAATAGATTCAGCCGTTGCTGCGGGGTCAAACTTTGACAAAAGATGTTCCCCCCAGTCGGGTATGTGCATATCGAAAACCAAACGGCGGTAGTTTGAATGGTAATCTTTGCGCTGGTAGCCCGCTTGAGCACCATTTATTTGCGCTGTTGGTATAGCTGATACATGGTTGTTACCTGCAAGTAGCGGGCTTGCCATAACCGTTACAGCCGAAGCTGCGGCTGATGTTTTTATGAATGTTCTTCGTGAATATGACATATTTATATCTCTTGCTTAGAACGTTACTGCCTTAAATGTATAAATGTAAATCAATAATTAACCTAAAACGTAAATATTGAGAAAAGAGCTCTAATCCGCAATAAGACAAAACCTTTTACATCAGTATCCCGTATAACATAGAAAAGTTTTCATAATCCAGATCATTATGATAGACAAAGTCGAGATTCTGCGCAATTACCACGACCATGCGATCATCATTACGCTGTCGAATGCGGAGGAATCATATTCTGGTATGATCGTCGACGATTCCCCGGATGATCATTGCATATTCGTCAAGGATCCCAACCTGGTTGAATACTATGAAACCAAGAAAGAATCACTGATGGAAAGGGTCTACTTCAAGGACCTGAAGGCCATTGAATACCAGTAAAAGTCAGGATCGTTCCATCCCGATCCCCTGAATTCTCATCATAACTATCCAACGTCTCCTTGAGGTTGCGTATCTGTATGAATTAGCTATAGTACTTCTAAATAGCAGGTAATATCATTCGAATTCTATCAATTTGCAATATATTGCATGATGAAAATTGCAATTTATCATGAAACCAGTAATCAAGCCGCAGGATTGTAAGAACCTTGGGGAAATCAGGGAAGCTATTGATGTGATTGATCAGGAAATAGTTCAGCTATTCGCTCAAAGACTCGAATATGTGAAAGAGATCGTAAAGTTCAAAAGCAAAGATGAAGAAGCAATCATTGCCAGGGAGAGGAGGGAACAGGTCCTGAAACAGCGCAAAGCATGGGCTGAAGAGAAAGGGCTGGACGCAGAGATGATGGAAGGGGTATTCAGATTACTGATTGATAAGAACATCCAGATACAATTTGATATAACCAATTCTAACAACAAATAAAGACTTTGAAAATGTACCGGAAAGAGATAAAAGTAATGGATTGCACCGTACGCGATGGCGGTTTAATGAATAAATGGCAGTTCAGTGATGACTTTGTACGGGCAGTTTACCAGGCTTGTCTGACAGCCGGCATCGATTATATGGAGATCGGATATAAAAGCAGCGAATCTGCTTTCTCACGAGATGAGGTGGGACCCTGGAAATTCTGTGATGATAAAGATCTTCGCCGGGTAGTGGGCAGTAATAAGACTCCGCTGAAATTATCAGCGATGGCCGATATCGGCAGGATCGATCCACAGGATATCCCCCCGGCCAAAGATTCAGTGCTCGACATGCTCAGGGTGGCCTGTTATGCACACCAGGTCGATAAAGCCGTTGCTCTTGCAGAGTATTGCATCGACCAGGGATATGAGACTTGCATCAATCTGATGGCCGTCTCCAAGGTGAATGAAATGGACCTGGATGAAGCCCTTCAGGATATTAGCAAATGCAGGGTTCCCACCGTGTATATCGTGGACAGTTTTGGCAGTATGTACTCCGAAAACATCCAGCACCTGGTACAGAAGTACCGAAAAGCAATGCCCGAAAAAACCCTCGGTATACATGCCCACAACAACATGCAACTGGCCATGTCCAATACCGTGACAGCCATTATAGAGAATGTCAACATGCTGGATGCCACCCTGCTGGGGATGGGCCGGGGTGCAGGAAACTGTCCAATTGAGATACTGATCGCATTCTTAAAAAATCCCAAATACAGGCTCCTGCCGCTGATCGATGTGATCCAGAAACATATCCATCCCTTACAAAAGGATATAAAATGGGGCTACCACATCCCCTACCTGATTACTGGCGCCCTGAACGAGCACCCCAGGTCAGCCCTGAAGTGGATGGACTCAGAAGCCAGTGAAGACTTTGTAGCCTTCCTGAAATCAATGCACGATTATGAGTTGCTGGAGTGATACATAAGCTATTTCTTATTATCTTTCAGATGCGGCAATAAAAATCTCCCTCATGAAAAAACAGTTACCGTATCTGCTTACCGTACTCCGGATCCTGATTGGCTGGCATTTTCTGTACGAAGGTATTACAAAGTTATTGAGCCCTGCATGGACCTCCAAGTATTATCTGCTTGGATCAAAATGGATATTTTCCGGGTTATTTGATTGGATGGCTTCGTCTCCCAATGTTTTGAAAGTAGTTGATTTTTTGAATGTCTGGGGACTGATCCTGATCGGATTGTCACTCTTTATTGGATTGTTCGTACGGTGGTCTTCGGCATTTGGAGCTGTTTTACTTCTTTTCTATTTTCTTGCTTACCCGCCACTCTTTGGCAAAACACTTGGAGTAGTTGCCGAAGGGAATTACCAGTGGGTTGATAAAAACCTGATCGAACTGTTTATCCTGATTGTCTTCGTATTCCTTCCAATAGCATTTTCCTTTGGGGCCGACCGCTGGCTCAAACGTTGGAAAGAGGAGAGACCAAATGCACCAATTCCGCCGTCAGGACCGGAAGAAGGATTTTCAAACAGACGCCGCGAATTACTTCGTGATATGATCAGTGTTCCTTTTCTGGGCGCATTTGCATATGTGATATATAAAAAGAACAGATGGGATAGTCTGGAGAAGAAATTTCTTTCCGGGCAACCGGATGCAGTTTCAAGTGCCACGCTGAAAAGCTTTCAATTTACTTCACTTGAGGAGTTGAAAGGGAAAATACCGAAAGGTAAAATCGGAGATTTTGAACTAAGCCGGCTGGTTATGGGAGGAAATCTGATTGGCGGCTGGGCTCATGCACGAGACCTGATTTACGTAGATAAATTGATCAGGATGTATCATACGGATGAAAAGGTAATGCTGACGTTGCAACTGGCAGAAGAGTGTGGTATAAATGCCATCATTTCTAATCCGGCGCAATGTCGCATTGTAAGCAAATATCGACAGGAAACAGGCGGAAAGATGCAATTTATTTCAGATTGTGGTGCCGGGAAAAATTTTAAAGAAGGAATTGAAGTGTCCATAGAAGGCGGAGCGCATGCCCTGTACAGCCATGGAGGAAAATCTGATATCAGGGTATACAACAATGATTTATCCTTTTTTGATGAACTGGCTGAAGGCCTTGAACTAATTCGCAGTTATGGCAAACCGGCAGGTGTTGGTGCCCACCGCATTGAGACCATACAAGCGTGTGTTGAGCGTGGTATCAAACCTGACTTTTGGGTGAAAACGCTTCATTCCAATGATTACTGGTCTGCACAGGTTGATCTTGAAAGAAAGGATGTTCCGGAACCTGGCTGGAAAGACAATAATTTTTGCTTAAAGCCACAGGAAGCAATAGATTATATGAATGATTTGGAAGAACCGTGGATTGCCTTCAAGACACTGGCAGCCGGAGCCATAAGGCCTGAAGAGGGTTTCAGGTACGCATTTGATAATGGCGCTGATTTCATCTGTGTGGGTATGTATGACTTTCAGATCGTTGAGGATGTCAATATTGCATTGGACAGCCTTGCCAATGTGAACCGTTCCCGACCCTGGAGAGGGTAAGTCTACATTTATATTTTATTAAAGTATGATTAAATTGGCGTAGGATGGTCAATGCTTTCGCTGAGACCTAAGCAATTAACCTACTCTATACGCACTCCCACGAAGTAAAGATCAAAACCGCCCTCTCCCCCATCTCTGTCGGACGAAAAGACCATCATTGTCTCTTCCGCAGTAACTCCTTCATCGATCAGGATGGGCCTGTATTCATCCGATTCACTGTTTATCCCGGCTCCAAAGTTTACCGGTTCGCTCCAGGCATTATTCTCAAACTTAGAGTAATAGAGGTCATATCCCCCGAATCCCCCTACCCTGTCTGATGCAAATACCAGCACATTTTCAAAGGCAAAAGGACATTTATCCTCTGCAGAGCCAGACAGGATAGTATCCTTATAAATTTCATGAGCAGCTGAATCCGACAATAGTTGCTCCAGATCTCCTTCCTGACCAGGGAGCTCGGTGAAAAAAATATCGAAGGTCTCACCCTCCCTGTTTGAGCAGAAGTAGAGCTTGCTTCTCTCCTGATTAAATGTGGGATAGAGATCATCAAACTCAGAATTGAGGAACTCAACCGGCAGCGGTTCCGAAAAACCTGTTTCGCTCAGATTGGAAGTGTAATTAATCTGGAAGTTACCGGAGATATCGGTAGCATACAACAAAGTGAAGCTGAATTCACCGGAGAAAGCATCTTGATCTACAATTAAATAGGGTCCAAACTCATCCCCTGAAGTTTTGATCTTATTCAGTCCCTGCTGAATAACTGAATAATCTTCCATATATATACCCCAATTTGAGTATTCATTGGTAACCTTCAGCTCCCCGGTCTCTTTAGAGAAATTCACATTCATTGGCTGATAGATCACATCAAATTCGCCTCCCTGACTATTTCTGTTGGTGGAGAAACAGAATGGTATTAACCAGCCCAGGGTTGGTGCAGTAGAGTTATAATCATCATATTCCGTATTGAAATCCTCAAGATTTACTGGTGAGTCGGGCAAATCCCCCCGGTTATATTTATAACCATAATTGAAAAATTCGCAAGAAGTTAACAGCACTGAAAACAACAGGAATATCAAGAGGTTACGCATGGTCTATATTTTTAGGTTTATAAACAGTCAAACAGTATTGTGACTGAGTTCTGAATATAGATGGATTGTTGATGAAAAGGTTGCGTGGCTTTACAGATATATTTATAAAACCGTACAAAGCATATTATCTACTGGTTATTCTCCAATTACTCTTTCAAATTCAAATGGAATTTCCATATCATCTCCTGAAACTAATGCATTAAGTTTGTTTTTGCTTTTCCAATATTTAATCAATTTGGGGAAATCAAGTTCTTCATTTTCACAAATAAATTCTTGTTCTTTATGACTTGTCATGCTGAACGTTATAGGATTAGGTTCGTCTTGTGGTTGAACTTCTAAAATCCATTCTTCACCGGGTTTTATCAGTCTTATTTTTTCTTGTTTTAAGGTGTCACCATTCTGCATAGTAAATCCTATACCAGAATATTCAGAGCTGCTAATTTTTATCCATACTTCAAAGGTCTCTTTACCTTCTTCTTCATTGTTCCTTTTCCAGTTCCCTAAGAGCCAGTCAAAATTTTCATTTAATCCTTTTTCTTCCGCTCTTACTTTGGTTCCATTATTGCTCTTTTCGACACAACTGCTAAAAGATGAAATTATTACGGCAATTAATAATAGGATTCCTGTTTTTTTCATAAAATATTCCTTTAAAGATTATTCAATTCGATATATATGCTAAAAGTATCTCTTAACTTTATTGGTAAATCTGTCCAAAGTATTTGAAATTAAAAAGGGAAAAAGTATGAAAATCTTAAAACCCGGAATAAAAACCATTGAAGAGATGATGGGAAAGCCCCTTAAACCGTTTATTCTGTCAGCACTCATGTTTCTGTTTGCGGTTCCTGCGGTTTCCCAGGACGGGAACGGATCGAAATATGACACGAGTGAGGACAGTATCTACTGTGGGAGGTACCTCTCAGCCTACAGAAGTTTTTTTAATTACAAGCTCTATGAGGATGCCTACGATTCCTGGTGGAATGTCTTCAACAGATGTCCGGCATCCAGTGAGATGATGTACGTGGATGGAGTCACCATGTACCGCAGCTTCATTGAAGCAGCTCCCCATGGGCCGGTCAGGGAAGGTCTGATCGATACCCTGATGCTTATTTATGACCGCAGGATGGAATATTTCGGAGGAGAAGGAAATATTCTGGGTCGCAAGGGAGGGGATCTGCTCAGCTACCGTGGAGCGGATATTGAAGAGGTGCGGAATGCCTACGAAATGTTCAAAAAGAGCATCGAACTTCAGGGGAAGGAGTCCAGGGAGCCGGTAATGTTCCTCTTCATATCGGCTGGTATTTCGCTGAATAAACAGGATATAATAGATGCTAATCAGGTTATTGAGGATTATCTCACAGTAATTGGAATCCTTGACCAGCTGGAGGGAAGGAGCTCCCGTTGGGAGAGAACCAGGGCAACAATCGATGAGATCATAATCAAGGAAAATATTCTTTCCTGTGAAGCCCTCAACCACCATTATGAAACGCAGTTTGAACAGAACAAGGACAATAAAGCTTTCCTTGAACAGGTGATCACCATTTATACTACCGCAGGATGTGACCGTTCTAATATCTATGTAGCAGCTTCGGAGAATCTGTACAGCATTGAACCCGGCCCCCAATCCGCCCACCACCTTGCCGTCTTGTTCATTACCAGAAGCGATTTCGAAAAGGCTGCCGGCTATCTTCAAGAGGCCGTACAGGGAGAAAACATCGACAATGAAACCAGGGCCGGATGGTATTATGAACTGGCAGTGATAAACAGTGCCAGTAAGGAGTACTGCAAAGCCATTGAATATGCCCGTGAGGCGATCAACCTGAAGAGCAATTACGGGAAAGCCTATATCCTGCTTGGAGATACCTTCATTGCATCGCGCGACAACCTGGGTGATGACTTCCAGCAGCGTACAGCTTTCTGGGCGGCGGCTGACATGTATAAAGAAGCCAGCTCGGTGGATCCCTCCGTTGCAGAGGAGAGCAACCAGATGCTGACTGACTGCGCCGGTCAGTATCCAAATAGCGAGGATATCTTCTTCCATGATATCAAGGAAGGAGATTCGTATCTGGTTGGGGGATGTATCAATGAATATACCACTGTCCGGTCAAGCAAATAGACTTGTGCAATGAATTTTGTACCATGATTTCACCTTTCATAAGTATCCATTTAAAATGAGGACTTCCTTTTTGATTATTGCATTGATGTTAAGCCCGGCACTATTCGGTCAAGCGCAAACAACAAAGAAAAATGCTCTATACCTTTCAGGAGATTGGATGACGAAGAATCTTTCGGCCTCCCTGAATTATGAAAGGATCATACTTATCTCCAATAGCGGCCAGTTCCAAATGGGATCCAGCCTGAGTTACGGCAGGTGGTTCACAGTTGATTCAAAGGGATCAAACTACGGTATGAATCTACATTTCATCGCCGGGGCGAGTAGTACCCATGCTGAATTGACCCTGGGATTACGCTGCATGGATAATGAGGGGCACTATTTCTATCCTGAGCCACCTGAACACCAGGCAGAATCTGAAAATAATCAGCTATCATTCTTTCCGAATGTCTCCATTGGTTTCCGTTATCAGAAGCCAGGTGGCCGCCTTCTTATAAGATCCGCCTTTGGGATACCATTCCTGCAAGTCAGCCTGGGATATCAATTTTAGTCTGCTTAGTAATACTAACTCATTATTAGATTGGCAAAGATTCATTGTATTTGATGGGTTGTCTCATAGAATTGCTCAATGTTATTATCTTCCCTCAAAACAACAAACCTGCATTTAATGCCAAAGAACCAATTGGTAACCGGATCACCAACCAAATCATAAGTAAACACATCATCCCCGATCATTTTTTCCAGCACATAACTAAAATCTGGCTGAATAAACTTGTGAAACATAAGTCCACCACCAAATGTAGGTTTTACCCTGCCTTTGGGAATGGCATATTTGGGACCAGCAACTATCAACAGGGACTTGGCATCCAGTTTGGTTTCATAGTAATCTACAACCACATCTGTGACAATCTGCTTCTCAAAAGAACTGTGAAAATAGTTGCTGCTGATTTCTGCTCCCAGCTGAAATGACAACCTTTCATTCATTCTGTAAGATGTCAGGTCCAACAACACCCCAAAGGTTGGAGAGTTGCTCCTTGAAAAAATAAAAGATTCGAAGGGCTCCCCGCCCTTCATCTGGAGAGAGCTGGAGGAAAATCCTATCACCGGCCCCAGCTTAAGCCTGATCTTTGAAACCTCTTTTGTATAAACTATGCATTTCTCACCTTCGCACACATAGTCGTGATAATCACTGGTTATTGAGATCAGGGATCTGTGATTCAGGACAGCCTGATCAATGGTGGGTTGGATCTCCATGCAATCGGAAAATGTGGCTTTGAGCAACCTAATATACCTGTTGGAACTTTGGATTTTAGCAGTGCCATTGACATACACCTGCTTCTCATCGTTGGTCAATGCAAGCATCTCCCCTCCCTCATTTTCAAGAAGGTACAGATCTGTATCTTCGTTTCTGAAATAGAAGAGATCGGCTATCCCGTTCACGAGGTATTCAGCAAATACTTGCCTTCAAGGAAGCGATATGCCAAAATCTCACCTGGAAGAAACTTTTCGGGATCCGATTGATCATCGGTCCTGTAAAGGCAAAACCGTGAATTGCGGATTTCGCCCCTGGAATCGATCTCACCGGGGATCGTATCGTTATTCAAATCAATAAAGTAACCTGGACGAAAATCAGCTTGTCCAAAGAGGGGCATACCTGCATATACCAATAGCAAAAAAAGTCTGAATCCGGGGTGCATCATACCTTGGCTTGTTAAATATGGCAACAGAATACTACTACGTAAAAAAAGGCCAGAGGGTTTTCGTAATTATTTATCTACATTAGCATTATATCAATTCGTTCAGTGAGATCATACCCACATCCTCCGTTAGTGAATAGACCTTTTAGAGCATATTGTGCATGTCTGTTTTGTTTTTTCATCCTTAATGCCCATACACAGGACGGAGTGCCATTTATTACCTACTATGACTCCCGGGAGGGATTTGAGTCTCAAAACTGGTCAATTTGCCAGGATGATCACAATGCAATGCTCTTCGCAAATAAGAATGGGATTTCCAGATTTGACGGATTAAACTGGAGTTCTGTTTCCTTGCCTCATGTTCCCTTAAAGATCGGGACACACCCACACATGGGAGAAGTATATATGATTTCGAATCATAACTATGGAAGGGTTCAGAGAGATGTTCAGGGAAATCTGATTTATGAAACGCTTTACGATGAGGATGAGCAGGACCTCTCTCCAAATAACATTTTATTTACCGATAACAGTGTTATTTTTTACGGCGATAACCACATCAGCTTTCACTCTTTGAAAGATCATGCACTCGAATTGCGCCTGAAGGCAGAACAATTCGGTTCTTTCGCCGGAATGGTACTCACACCATCGGAGGTTCTTGTTAATATCAAGGGAAAAGGATTGCATTTGCTTGTAAATGAGTCACTTGTCCCATTGGAAAAACTAAAAGCCACATCTGAAAGCAGGATCCTGTTTGACCTCCCCTATTCTGATTCAGAGGTCATTATCGGCCTGGATAACGGAGATTTAAAAATATTTGACGGTTCATCCCTGAAAGACTACACGCTCTCCTACGCGGACTATCTCAGCGTATATGGTTTGTCCGACGGGATCGTTCTCACTGATTCTACCTATGCATTTTCTTCCCTGTATGGGGGAGTGTTAATCGTAAACAGGAACGACGGCAAAGTAATTACCCTACTGAACTATGAAAACGGATTGCCCGACGATGAGATTTACTCCATTGGAAAAGATAAGAATGGGGGATTATGGGTCACATACAAGTACGGTATCAGCCGTGTCGATTTCACTTTACCGATCAAGGAATACAGCTTTTATTCCGGATTGGAAGGATTATTATCCAATGCCATCTGGTATGAAAACAGTTTGTATGTTACTACTTCTGAAGGCTTATATTACCTTTCCGAAGTTAAGCATTACCAGGAAGAGGAGATAATTCTATTAAAACAACCTGAGAGTAATAACGAAGAAGCTTCAGTGGATCAACAACTATCGGGGGAGAATAAAAAAAAGGGTTTCCTTTCACGGATAACAAGGAGGTGGAGGGATCGAAAACAGCCGGAAGAGCTGGAAGAGCCGGAAGAGCTGGAAGGGCTGGAAGAACCTGTCCGGGAATCCCGGTACGTCAGAAAAAAAGTCAGCAAGCTAGCGTCCATTGAATATGTATATAAGAAGGTCCGTGGGCTCAATACACGGTGCGAGCTGTTAATGAGTACCGAGTCAGCACTGCTTGTGGGTTCCACATCCGGATTATACGGAGTAAACGACAGCATGGCGGTCCGATTATCGGATTCCCGCAATATCAGGTATATCCACAGGTATGATTCTTCCTCGTATTATGTGATCAGTGATGATGGATTAGAAGTAATGCACATGCGTGACAATAGCTGGCTCAGGGAGAAACCCGAAAATTTAATCATGGAACCTCTTTTCAGTGTCACTCATGATCCCGATTACATCTGGGTGAGCGGATATAGTGACGTTTATCGGATCAACCCGGATCTGCAGGATAATTCCGGGTTGAAGAAATATAGTTTCTACTCTGTTTTCCCGGAAGAGTTACAGGTCAGTTATATCAATGATACGCTTTTTAAGTTTTCAAATACCGGCGTTGAATATTATGAGCAAGCTGTCGATTCATTTAAAATGTACATTTCTTCAAAGCTTAACCCTGACGATTATTCTTCCCTTGAGGTATTCCCAATAACCTTCGGTTTCCAGTGGCTAAAAGCAAATAACAGGATGCTGACTATCAACAGGGATAGCAAAGAAGTCCGGAACATTGAGAATCTCACAGGACTTTTCAGCAATGTCACTTCTCTGTCTCATGACGCCAATAAAGGTTACTGGGTTGTTGATGACTATACCCGTATATTCAATATTGAGTCTTCAAATATGGAAGGCTTTAACCAGGAATTCATGGTCCATATCGACCGGGTCCTGAACTCCTCAGGGGAGCCGGTTGATATGCAAAACCTGATATTTTTTCCTGATCAGAGAATGATTGAGATTCAAATGAGTGCTCCCTTTTTCCCGGGAGGGAACTCAACAGATTTTCAGTATATCATTGATGGAAAAATGGAAAACTGGTCAAAATTCAGTAACAAACCGGGAATCTCTCTTTTTCTCGAACCAGGAAATCATACAGTCAGGGTAAGAGCAAGAAATTTCCTCGGGAATATCAGTGTGCCGAATATTCTGAATCTGACTATTAAAGCTCCCTTCTATCTGAAATCATGGTTCTACGTATCTCTTATTCCAGTTCTTCTTTTATTGTTTTATATCATCATATATCTCAGGGAAAGAAAGATCAAACAGGATAAGGAAATCCTGGAAGCAAAGGTTGAAGAGCGCACAATCCAGATAGTAAATCAAAAGAGACAGATTGAGAGCCAAAAGAATGCCATAACCGATAGCATTAACTATGCAGGCAGGATTCAGAAAGCGATTCTTCCATCCATAAATCTATTTGAAAAATCCTTTGCCGAGTATTTTATCTTCTTTAAACCAAAGTACATTGTAAGTGGCGATTTTTACTGGATCACAGAAACGGAGAACCAGGTAATTTTCTCTGTTGTGGATTGTACCGGACACGGGGTTCCCGGTGCCTTTATGAGCATGTTGGGAAACTCAATCCTGAATGAAATAACCAGAACCAGCAGAGAAGATCTCACAGCCGACGGTATCCTGAACCAACTGAACACGATGACCAAACAGGCACTTTCACAATCCGGGTCTTCAAGTACCACATTTGACGGAATGGATATTGCTCTTTGCGTATACAATAAAAATGAAGGTGAACTGGAATATGCAGGTGCTCATAATCCGCTCTATCTCATACGAAACGGTGAGCTTCAGATTCAAAATGCAGACAACATGCCTATCGGTTACTTCTCGGAGGAGGGAGGATTTACCAACCACAGGATTAAGATTGAAAAAGAGGATATTATCTACCTTTTCTCCGATGGTTACATTGATCAGTTCGGAGGTGCCATGGATAAAAAATTCACCCCAAAACGTTTCAGGGAGCTGCTTCTCTCCATATCCCATAAGCCATTGAAAGAGCAAGAGAAACATCTTGATATTCAATTGGCAGCGTGGAAAGGTGATGAAATTCAGATCGACGATATCCTGGTACTGGCTGTAAAGTTCTGAGTGGTCATTGACGCTCCTCGCTGTAGAACTTCCTAGCGTAATTCAATACCGGTCGTGAATGTGCACTGCGGATGGAGTTTGCTCACAGGCACTATCTCCTATTTTATCCGGTAGGCCATGATGGCATTGCCGTGCCTTATATACATCACTCCATCAGCCACCACAGGGTGCGAAAAATGATGGCCGGTTCCCTCTTTCACCTTCAGCTGACCAGCCAGCTCAAGCTGGTACTGTTCGTAGTTCACCAGATTGATGGTGCCGTTGTTTCCGTAGATGATGAATTTGTTGTCGGTATAAATAATGCTTCCGGTGGCCACCTTAAGCGAGTCGACTACGGTCCCATTACCAGGATCCAGGGCCACCAGCCGATTGCCTTTTATCGTGGTAAAGAGGTGATCATTCACAGTTACTAATCCCCAGAAGTTGTTATGGATCTCCTGGTTGCGCCATACCTCCCTGATGCTTTTCCCGTCGGGAGATAATTCCAGCTTCACAGCTCCCTGGCCTTCAACGTCATTGGCAACAAAATAGATATAACCATTGGTATACACCGGTGTATTACAGTGCTCCCCATCCTCTTCATAACCCTCCAGCTTATAAGAACCAAGCAACTCTCCATTGCTGCAATCCACTGTAAACAGGTGATGCCGCGAAGTATTGATTGCAATCCGACGGTTGGGCAAGTCCACCAAAACCGGTGAACCATAGGCAAAAGTATCTCTGTGAGCCGACTGTGTCCATGCTATCTTGCCCGTAAACCTGTCAAGTGCCGCCAGGTTTGTGCTTGCTCCACCCGGGTAGCAATAGATATGCTCGCTGTCCACTGCCACCGATTCGGAATAGCCAAAATAGCCTACAATTCCACCCAGATAGCTGGTGATGTTGACTGCCCATTTCTCTCTACCGGTGGATGATTCAAAACAGCCGATCTGTCCCTCTCCTGAAGTGGTGTAAACCAGGTTTCCATAAACAGTGGGTGTGGACCTGGCTCCCGGATAGGTGCTTGAGAAGCCCTCACCCAGAAACTCCTTGCCATTGGGCGATTTCCAGAGCAGGTTTCCCTCCAGATCAAGAGCGAACAGGAAGCTATTACCCTCATGCTCCCCATTGACAAATAGTCCATCCGTAGTCACTGCCGGTGCGGCAAAGCCTCTGCCGAGCCCTTCATATACCCAGAGCAGTTCCGGACCATTATCTATCCACTGGTCCAGCAGCTCTGTTTCGTGAAAAATACCATCGCGGTTGGCTCCACGCCACTGCGCACTCTCCTGTACATTCTCCTGTTTACAACCATGGGGAAGCCCGAAAAGGAGAATCGAAATGATGATAACAGTGTTTTTCATGGTTTTATAAATCTAGGCAATCTTTACAAATTCACAATTCAATAGCAAAACGGGTTAGCTTAAATGGAAATTAAAACATCCTCATTGGCCGGATCTGTCAGTATACGCTCCAGGGCCACCAGGCGGGCATTTGTATGATAGGTGGGATCATTCACGTCCCAATCTTTCATAAGCAACTTATCATCGATTTTACTGCGGAGCAGCAACATTTGCCCGGCGATTTCAATCTTAGCTGTAAGGGTATAATGTCCCCTGCCCAAAGGGGATTTATCAATCCAGTGCAGATGAATGTTTTTTGACAGCAGGCTCTCAGGAATGGCTTCTTGTAGTTCCTGGTGTGTGATTCCTGATTGATGTGATGAAATGCTGGCCACAGGAAAACTTCGGTTTGAGAATCAATTCCCTAAGTTAAAAGATTATTTTGGGTTTCATAAGAGAAGATATCATGGTTTGTTAAGGTGTAAGTTTCCTTTCAGATTGAAGAAGGAGAGAACTATTAAGGATTGCTCAGGCTTTCCTGTTCCAGGATGATTTTTGTGTTAAAACGCTTTACCATATCGTTGTAGAAGTAACGAAGTCTATTGTAATCTTTGGAAGGATATACCCTTTTATGAAATATCATCTCTGCAGTTATATGCAGCACATCATTTTCTGAAATTTCAGGGATATATTTGAGTGTAACCAAATCGTTGGCAGTCGAATACTTCTCGGGAACGAAGTTTGCTTTGTAGCCTTCCGGTATCCGGATATCTGAATGGAAAATCCTTGATCTTGGGTAGATCATGTCAACCGGGTAGGATCTTGCTTTTTTGGTAAGTGGAGACTCTGTTTCAGGAAGTCCTGCAAATGGGTGAATAAATATAAGGTTCCCAATTGCTTCCAATGGTATATCAGTAATGATCCTGACACCGAACGAATCCTCAGGTGAAGTTCCGGAAAGGATATTGATACTGTCAAATTCCGAAATCAGATCATTTCCAAATAATTCTTCTACTTCATCAGGATCTTCTCCTATGCTTTTTTTATGCTTAACTGCGTCATAACCTGTAGATAAGATCTCAATGACGCTATTAAGTGTCGATTCTTCCGGCCTGGGATTTAAAACAACCGAATGGTAAATCTCACTTTGCGAAGAACTCTTTCCCAGGGGTATCCATTTTTCAATATCTTTCTGAACCAGAAGCCCCAGGCCATTTAAACATTTTACCGGGAGTTGATCATTGGGATAGAACAGGTCGGTTGCATCTCTTAACAGGTAGCCGGATTTGTCAGGAATACATGCCACCACATAGTTAAAATTGGCATGCATCGGACTATCTTTGTAAACTTTTCCGTGTTTACGTGTACTGAGCAATAGTGGATAAGCTTCCACCCCGGCTGCATTCAGCATTCCCACCAGGTAGAGGTTGATATCAGCTGAGTTTCCTTCCTTCTCTTCCAGAATTTTTTTGATCTTTTTTGAGGCAAATTTACTCTGACGACCGTTCCATTTGAGGTTTTGTTTTACATGGCCGGTGAGTTTATTGATTAATTCATCCTTGTCACTTCCTCCCATGGTATAGAGGCTGACTACATTCTTCGATTGTTTGCGGGCAGCGTTAGCATACTTACCAAAATCTTCATGCTCCAGCATCTCCTTATTTACTGCTGGCCAGTCTGACATAATATCTACGGAAATACCTTGTGTATTGGTCACTTTGCAAAGCTGGAATTCAATACGGTTGATATAATCTGTGCGACTCGTAATAAAGCTTTCATCCTCAAATGCAGGTACATCTGTCATCACATAATAAAAGGTTCTCTCACGGTACTTTGCAGTCCTGAAACTTTTCTCCAGGTTTGAGTCCGTGTGATAGAAAGAATCGAGTCTTTTGGTCCCACGCTTCAGCAAGTTGTATTCGTAGAAAGGGATGATTGTTATTTCAAATTTGCTGTAGAGTACCGGGATTGAGTACTGGAATATCCAATCCCTCAGGTTGAATCGGTAAGGGGATATGTATGAATAGTTAACCTCAATGACCGACCCCTCTTTTGCATTTGGAACAGCAAACTTCTTCAGGATCATATTCGTTCTGTATACTTCTTCGTAAATATCGAGCTCCTTCATTAAATAATGCTCCAGCACATGATCTCCTTCGTTCAGAACCGAAACAGTGGCATCAACAAGTTTCTCGCTTTTTCCCCCATTCTGGTACAGAGGTATTTCTACCTCAGCCCAATCCAATCCAGAGGTTGTATTGATCTTAAACCGCGTACTCCTTTTGAAAACAAAGTCAAATCCACCGTTACCATTATCCAGGAAATGTATTTTCCCCAGGTCTTCGATAATGACAGCTTCGTAATCTTTATACTTATTCAGCAAGGGGTTTTTACTACTCACATCAAGGTTATTGGAGAATTGTGCCAGGAGACCAAAGCTCATGCTTATCAGCCAGACATACAGCACCATCTTTTTTTTGCCTATTCTCATGATTGTCTCATCAGTTTTTATAAAGTATTTTCTCCTGTTCAAGTTTCTCAACATCCTGTATGAAATCATAGAATTCGATGTACTCTGAAAGCTCTACCTTTTGTATAGGAATATCAAATTCCCGGATCAGCAGCAGGTTGCCTTTTCCAAACTTTACTTTTCGGGAATATGTTCCGATACTCGTGTGGAGCAGGGTATCGGAGGGTGTGGACTCGATCACCGCCCTGCTTGAGAAAGTGAGCTTCATGGTATCAATCTGGTGATAGGGCGTATATATCTGCACAGGCCATTTGCGCTCTTCAGGCTCTTCCATATCCGGCATATGGATTGAAGGAGGCAATACCATGGTCATGTTCCCCATTTGAGAGAAGAACCTGCTGGCTTTGAAAGATGCAGACATCACTACTGAAGAGGAATCCCTGTGGGAGTCTTCAACGGACCACGAAATGAGGTCTGCTTCAGGGATTTTAAGATAGTTCTCTATGTATTTATTCCTTTCCCGGACCTCTATGTCCTGAGTTATATAACGGGAAAATTCAAAACCATCACCCCTCAATTCTGACTGCAATGTTGCCATTGGTATGGAATGAGCAGAGGATAGCAGCGTATATGTTCGGTTTTCAGTCACCAGTTTTTTTTGCAGGGCAGGAACGGCAACCAGTTTACTGCTATCCTCATCGATGAGTAATGCAGGCCTGTTCTGAATGAAATCGCTGATATACCCAAACGGGGCGTTGTTGTTGGTACATTCAAGCCAGAGTGTGTCATTATCTATCGGAACAGAAACGATCACATGGTTGAATTGGTTGGATGGAAACTCCTTTTTGAAACAGGGAGGTTTCTTCCCTGCATTTACAAGGGTGTAGTAGGCAGGAATGCCAAGATATTTCAGTTGTGCCACCAGGTAATTGGAGAGTGCTTTACAGTCGCCATACCCAGTCTTACAAACATAGGAGGAAGGATAAGTTTGCAAACCACCAATGTCTATGGATACATTGATATACCTTGTATGGTCCTGCAGGTTGTGATAAAGGATCCTGATCTTTTCGAGGTCGTTGTCAATTCCCTCCACCATCCGGTCAATTTTCTCTTGTTCGTTGGAAGGCAGGTCAATACGTCCTTCATTTAACCGATATACCCAGTTTCCGAAAGATTGCCAGGTAGATTGATTTCCTTTAACTCCATACCGGAAATCCTCGGGGACTATCTGTACATATGGGGTAACATCATTGAGATGAGGGCTGAATGTCTCTTTCTTGAACTTACCAATATCCCTGGCCTCCCATGTGAATAGTTTCTTGCCATCAGGTAAGACAGCTGTTGTGTGTTCTGTATTTTGTTCAAAAATCTGGACGGAGTAATCCGCTGGGATCTTTACTGATAGCCTTGAATAACGGGTGGGGACAGTGCTTCTCATATAAGGGTCCCAGCGTGCAATGGTTAAGAAATCATCGACTCTCCTTTTGTATTCGTACCTGATCCGGTAGGGATAGCGGTTATGGGTTACACGAATCTTTTTTACCAGGTCATCTTCATAGAAAGAGAAATTGGATATGGCACTCTCCTCTTCCATATCCTTTGTTTTGATGACCCGAATGGTTTTGCCATCAACCGTTTCAATCCGGACACGAACATCGGATAAATTCCAATTCTGATTAAAGTGGATATAGATGGGATTGAACTGCTCCCCATCTCTGTTATTCACCTGGATCAGATGAGACATATGGACCAATTTCTTCCCGTTCACCACTTCCAAATCCGTCATATACTCGATGACTTCGCAATCCGGAACGTTGGCTGTTGTCAGGTAAGCATTAAAAAGAAATACCAGAAGAATTCCTAATCTCATTGAGGACAATTGTTGGGATTGGAAAATTATTACAGTATACGCGTTTCACAATGTTTGGTTTCAGAAGAGGATCTGATTTTTAACCATGCTATAATGATGGCAGGCAAGAAACAATTATTCGTTTTTCTCAATCAACACACCATTCTCGAAATGCTCTACCTTTACGATATTACCCGAGGCGCTCCACAGGATCTTTTCCCCATTCATCTTGTCAGCTTTGTAAATGACGGCAGATTTCAATTGGCCGATCTCATGGTAATATTTCCATAACCCCTCCTTCAATCCGTCTTGGTAGGCCCCGGAATCAGAAACTACCCCGTCATGGTAATAGTACATCCAGGTTCCGTTCTCCACTCCATGGCGATACCTGCCCGTACTGGTGGATATACCTGACTCGTCATACCAATGCCAGATGCTGTCGGGTTGCCCGTCACTGTAATAGCCAATGCTCTTCAGGTTCCCGTTTTCGTGCCAGCAGACCCATTTCCCGGTCTCCCGGCCCTTCTGCATCTCCCCCTCCGACATCTTCTCTCCCGATTCATAATAGAGGGTGTTCACTGTGCCGGAGTCCTCTGTTGTCAGCGTATAACCGTAGTATGCCGGTAACAGGATCCCTGCAAGAATTAAGGGCAGCCTGAGCCAGTAGAGGGCAGGAGCACCCTTATAACCAACACCCTCAAGTTTTACCATCTTCCTTGCATTGATTCTCCTGATGGCCAGCAGGTAGCTCAACAAAATGGCCAGGCTGTAATACAACAGGTCAAGGGGAACAAAAGCTTCCTGCAAGGTACTGAGTATCACGTCCGGAATAAGGAAATCAAACACCTTCATATACCCTGCCGACTGCACCTCTTCCAGGAATCCGGTATGGCTTAAGTAGTAGCCCAGGAGAGAACCGGTCAGGGTAAGAAGGGCAGCCAGGACACCAAATATCCTGTAGATCCCTGCCCCGAAAAAACGTACCGCGAGGCCCACCAGCAATCCCACTCCCAGCGCAATATAGACCCCCTGGTATCCAGTTGTTTCAGCAATCACGGTCCAGGCCACCGCAGCGACCACAGTGACCAGCAAACCACCTAATAGTGCGTAGAGGAAAGACTGGTACCTCCGCAGCTTCTTCAGAGCCTCTTTTGTGAGTCTCTTCTTTTTTGCCGGTTTCTTCGATTTTTCCATTCCGGCCGGGGCGGGGACCGGATCAAAGAGAGGCACCCAGGCCCGCTTCTTCGTCCGCACCTTAATGGTATCAGTCACCGTTTCATCCCGTTCAAAATGTTTGCAGTTCTCCTTGAAGTCAGCCAAACTGCCGGTGAGCTGACACACAAATCCCTGTTCGAAATCGAGTTTACGGTGGGTACAGCTACTGCATATTGCAAGGCGCTCTTTCTGCTTCATAACTGAAAATTTTTGAGAGCTAATGAAATGTGCTCTTTTATACGGCCGCAATCCTAAAAGGTTTTAATAGGTCAGTCAGAATTAATATTGAGATCCAGTAAGACTTTAGTCCAATTCGGATACCTCCTTCAGACTAAACTGAACAAAATGGAAACATAATTCCCTCTGTTTTCGTAAAACGTTTAAAAGCCAGGAGTTCAATGAAAATGTAGATCTCCTTTATCGATTTCAAGTAATATAAGGCTGATGTCGGCTAACTAAAACATGTTACCATGAAAAGAGGAATCATCATACTATTTACTTTTCTGATAGTACTTACTGTTACATCTTGTGCCTCCTCAAAAAAAGCTACGGTTTCACAACAAAGGGCCGGTTTACTAATGTTAGAGGGAGAGCATATTTACAAAAACAAGGGATTCTATAGTTCAAAGAAGAGTTATAAGCGGAGGAAGAAAAGCATGCGAGCCGCCAAAAGATACTATAGAAGGTAATTCATATACAAGTTGCAAACTTCGTCATTCTGAAGCTTACCGAATAAACCTCATTCCGGCGAAGGATGGTAAAGCAGTTTTTCAGAATTGCTGCTACCACATATTGCCATATAAGCCCTGACTATCTTTTCAACCTTCTGACAAAGAATTCTTCAATTCCCAATTTAGAAATCGATAAATACTTTCTAAATTGTGATTGTATACCCTTTCCATCATAAAGATAAACAACACCAGGCATGAATGAATTGAACTACTCTTTTAGGCTACGATCTGTACGCTTTACACTGGTCCTGATAATGATCAGCGCCTCCTCTCTTAAGGGCCAGGAGATTAACTATCAGACAAAGGGAGGAGAAGAGATGCTTCCCATTTTTTATGAAGCAATGAAAGCACGGCAAACCTTTCCGCTCTCCTGGAGCCAATCTACGCATAATGATTTTACCCTATGGAAGAAAGAAGCACGTAAAAAAGTGATTGAATCCCTTCTGCAACCACCTCCTGTTGTCCCTTTTAACGACAGGATCATTGCGGAGGAGGATCGGGGAAGCTATATAGTACGTAAAGTGGTACTCAATATTACCGGAGACAGCAGGGTCCTTGCCCTGATGACGCTACCCAAATCACCCGGTCCTCATCCTGCTGTGCTGCTTCTGCATGACCATGGTGCAAAATTTGATATCGGCAAGGAAAAAGTGATTGAACCCTTTGATGTACTTGATGAAAAACTGGTTTCAGCCAGAGAGTGGGTCCGGCGATCATATGGTGGTCGCTTCATAGGGGACGAGCTGGCAAAACAGGGATATGTTTGCCTGGCACTGGACATGCTGAACTGGTCGGACCGGGGAGCCGGGGGATATCAAACGCAACAAGCCCTGGCTGCTAATTTTTTCAACATGGGTGCCTCCTTTGCAGGAGTGATCGCATGGGAGGATATGCGGGCTGCAGAATTCCTATCTGCTCATCCTGATGTAGATCCGAAACAGATCGTGGCCATGGGACTTTCGGTGGGGGGATACCGAACCTGGCAGTTGTCCGCTCTTTCAAATCATATTACCGCCGGGGTGTCGGTCTGCTGGATGGCCACCAGGAAAGGATTGATGGTCCCCGGGAACAACCAGACCGGCGGGCACTCGGCCTATACAATGCTGCACCCGGGAATCCCATACTATCTGGACTATCCCGATATGGCCAGTATCGCCTGTCCAAAACCGATGATGTTCTGCAACGGAGGAAAAGACCGCCTCTTCCCGGTGGAATCTATTGGAGAAGCACATGCAAAGATGAAGGAGGTTTGGAAATCTCAGGATGCCGAAGAGTGCCTGGTTACCAAGATCTATGACGCTCCCCACGAGTTTAACCTGGAGATGCAGGAAGATGCCTTTCGGTGGCTTAATAAGATATTTCAGGAAGATCGGTGATAAGAAAAAGGAACAAATAGAACGTGAACCTCATAACAGATTAGTTTTGTTGCCAAAACAAGTGTATTTAAATATAAAATAACGCCCTGATTTTAGACAACAGATATAACTTTTGAACCTTTCCTGGTAGGGTATAACCATACTTGTGCGGTATACAGTAGTAATCTTATCGTCCATTAAACCATTAATCATGAAAAAGGTAAAATTGTTGTTTGGAATTGTAATTGGCTTGTTTGTTTTGTTTTCGACAGGATGTCAGAATCTTGATAATGATCAGCCAGGAAACATAGTGGTGAAAATTACAGATGCGCCATTTCCGATCGATATGATTGAAGAGGCAACTGTACGAATCACAAAGGTAGAGATAAGAGCGGAAAATGGTGATGATGGAAATCCATTCATTACACTGCTTGAGGATAACCTGGAATTCAATCTGCTTGACTTGAGAAATGGAGTAACTGCTGATCTGATTGATATGGATATACCAGCCGGAAGCTATAATCTTATTCGTCTTTATGTGGACGAGGCCAGTCTATCAGTCATAGACCACGAAACATACGGAGTCAAAGTACCCAGTGGTGCTCAGACCGGTATTAAGATCTTCATAGAACCGGCCCTGAAGGTTGCAGGTGGATTAACAACTGAGGTGTTGCTCGACTTTAATGTTGAGAAATCTTTTGTATTAAAGGGTGATTTAATGACTCCTGCCGGGATTAAAGGATTTAATTTTAAACCGGTCATAAGAGCTGTTAACAATACTACTGCAGGAGTTATGGAAGGTGTGGTAACATATGCAGACACTGTTCTGCTGGAAGATGTTTCGGTGTGGACCGAACAAGATACTGTTATCACTTCTGCTTTTACTGATACTGAAGGATACTATGCCATGCCAGGACTTCCGGCGGGTTTTTATACTGTTTCGGCCGCAAAAGAAGGTTTTGATACAGTCTCTTATGCAGATGTGGAAGTTGTGGAGGGAAATCTTACCGTTCAGAACTTTGTTTTAGATTCAACTGTAGTAAAATAATGAATTATAATATTCAGGTTAAGTGATGGACAGGGTTGAAGAGGCTGGTTTTCCCTCCCGGAAAACCGGTCTTTCTTCCCAAAAAGTTCTTATACATTTTATACATTTGCGGGGTAATCTGGTAGAACACAGCTGTGACGAGAGAACGGTTTAAAATCCTGTTTGATGCATATTTTGATGATATCAGAAGATATCTCTACTATCGTTCAGGCGATACCGTTCTGTCAACCGATCTGGCCCAGGATACATTCATGAGGGTCTGGGAAAAGAAGCTTGATCTGAAGCCTGGAAAGGATATAGCTCTTCTCTATAAAATAGCCGGAGATCTTTTTGTCAGCCATATTCGCAGAGACCGTCTGTCAAAAGGAATCCAAAGTAAACTGAGCTTTGAACTATCCGGAGAGACTCCGGAAGATAACCTGAATTACATTGAATTAAAGGAGCGATATGAGAAAGCCCTGATGAGACTTCCTGAGAAACAGCGGATCGTATTTCTTATGAGCAGAATGGAAGAGCTTACATACCAGGAAATTGCAGAAAGACTATCGCTCAGTGTTAAGGCAGTAGAAAAGAGGATGTCCGTTGCACTGGCACATTTTCGCAAAGAGTTGGCAACCTGATGAACAGAGAGCAGGAACATAAAGAATCTAATGCGGATCAGAAGGATCTCTCCCCTGAACTTTTTCCCAGGATGAAAATTGCATGGGAAAAGAGCAAGGATGAGATCTGGGAGGAACTGTCTACCCATCTGGAGGAGGAACCCTCCCCGAAAACAGAGACCAGGTATATGCTGCCCAACAGGCAGTGGATTGCATTAGCTGCATCTGTTGCGATTCTCCTGGCAGTGGCCGGATTTATGCGTCTATATACCGAAAAAACGGTTTGTGATGCAGGAGAGCATTGTTCCATCCAGCTACCCGATGGTTCCATGGTTGAGCTCAATGCCTCAACAATCATTAGCTATCACCCTTACTGGTGGCGTTTCTCAAGAGAGTTGAATCTTGATGGTGAGGCTTTCTTTAAAGTGATGGAAGGAAAACAATTTCATGTAGTTTCTACCCGTGCCACAACCGAAGTACTTGGTACCACATTTAATGTATATGCCAGGGATAATCGCTACAATGTAACCTGCCAAAGTGGTCTGGTCCGGATTACTTCCTCCCTTACAACTGAGATGATTACGCTCTCTCCAAATGAGCGTGCAGTGTTGAATCAATCGGGTCTCTTTAACATTTCCAGATCGGAAACGGAACTTTCCGCTCCCGGGTGGATAAATAACCATCTCATGTTTACTTCCGAACCACTCAGAGAGGTGTTTGATGAAATTGAGCGACAATATGGCGTTATCATTGAAACTCCCGGGGATCTGCATCATATCTATTCAGGCAATTTTTCCATTGATGGATCGGTGGAGAATGTTATATCTTTGATCTGCCGTCCCTTTGATCTGGTTTATGAGCAGAAATCAAATACAAAATATCTTATCCATCCGCCACAGACTGACTGAGGCAGCATCTCTTATTCTCCTTTTATTATTACCATTTCATCAACAGGCAAGCGCCCAGAAAATTGCAATAAACGCTGATGATGCTTCACTAAATGAAGTGTTTATTCAGATTGCGAAAGATTATCACATACAGCTTTCATTTGATGACGAGCTTCTTTCCAATTATGCCATTTCCGTTCATAAAACATTCGATTCACCTGAAAATGCCGTTGCTTATTTGCTCCATGGCCTTCCGTTGGACTACCATAAGAATGGTGAGGTTTATGTCATTTTCCGGGCAGATGCGCCTCCGGTAATTAAATCATACCCGTTATCGGGCCGTATTGTCGATATTCAGTCAGGCGAAGCATTGCCCTACTCCCATATCCTGATCGATAACAAAGGGATGGTTACTGATTTTAATGGCCGTTTCTCCTTTGCTTCATCTACCGACTCTGTTTTTACTATCAGAATCTCATATCTGGGCTATTTCGTCAGTGACACACTGTTGCATTCGGGAAGCAATCATATTATAGAACTCACTCCTTCAATCATAGGCCTCAAAGAGGTAGTAATCAAAGGAAGTGCCATAGAGCGATCCGGACAGGTGGGAGAAGAGACAGGTGTAATCAGACTCAATCATAAGATAGCCTACCGCCTACCAGGCAATGGTGATAATGCTCTGTTTAACTTCCTGCGCTTACAACCCGGAATCCTCGCTGCAGGAGAACAGTCGAATGAGATGATCATCTGGGGAAGTTACTCAGGACACAGTCAGGTTCTGTTTGACGGATTTACCATATTTGGGTTAAAGAATTTCAATGATAATATAAGTTTTGTAAACCCGTACATGGCAAAAGATATCAGGGTCTTAAAGGGGGGATACAATGCAAAATACGGAGAGAGGGTTGGTGGGATTGTTGAAATTACCGGAATTGAAGGGAATAGAGTGAAGCCCTCCATAAATTTGAATATCAACAACTTGACCATCAACGGGATGGTTAGTGTACCGGTAAAGGAACTGGCAGCCATCACCCTGGCATACCGTCACACCTATTACAACCTCTATGATATTGATGACCTGAATATCATAAGTGGGAGGAAAGGAAGCAAATCCTCAAACCTTGTGGATATTAATCTCTTCCCTGACTATCTCTTCAGAGATCTTAATCTCAAGTATGCAGGTTCCACCAGGTCGGGAGACGCTTATTATGTGAGTCTGTTTGAAGGAAGAGACAAATTTTCCTATGCTTTAGACCAGGAGTGGCACAATACAAAAATAACCCAGGATGCAGAGGAGGGAAACCGGCAAAGGGGAGCAACTGCCTTCTATGGCAAATCGTGGCAATCTGGTCACCGCAGCAACCTGTCTCTGAGTTATTCTGATCTTAACCGGGATATTTTTGAGAAGCAGGAGATTATTCGCATTCCCAATAACCAGGAGATTTCAAATGAGGAAATCCAATACCGGAACAGGGTGGAAGAGGTCACGCTTAAAAATAACAACCATTATTTACTTTCCGAAAAACATAGGCTGGAAGCCGGCTGGGGATATATTTACAACAGGATATTATTCAGAGAAGATTCTTTTGAAACAAATGTGACAGATAATAGGGAGGATACCCACCGATTGAACTTCTTTGTTCTGGACAAAATGGTGCTGAATCCGAAAGTAACCTTAAAACCCGGAATCAGGATTGACTACCCCATCCATCTGGGCCGCTTATATCTTCAACCAAGGTTCCAGCTCACTATTGATCTTACAGAGAGATGGCGAATAAACGGAGCCTGGGGGATCTATAACCAGTTTATTTCCGAAACCTCTGTTATTGATGATTTTGGAAATTACCGCTATTTCTGGGCCATAAGCGATAATGAGGAGGTACCTGTTTTGCAGTCACAACATTTTGTAGGAGGACTTACATTCCAGCAGGATGGATTAACTGTCGGATTAGAAACTTTTTACAAAACAACAGACGGTATTGCACGTTACCTCAATCTTAAGGGAGATAAGTTACAGACAGTTTATCAGGGAGAGTCAAAGGCTTATGGCATGGATCTGATGATAAAAAAGTACTTCAGGAAACATGAAGCCTGGACTTCCTATACGCTGAGCCGGACTGAGGAGTACTATCCCTATTTTACCACTGATGCGTATGCAGATGCCCCGCAGGACCAGCGACATGAGATCAAAGGTGCTGTCCTGTTTAATTTTAATCCGTTCTATTGTTCAGCCAACTATGTATATGGTTCCGGATTTTTGGACCGCACTTCCATTTATAGCTCCTCATCGGAGAGATATCCCTATAACCGGCTCGATGTATCATTTATTTACCGCTACACGCTAAAAAAATATCATATCGAAGCAGGCATCTCCATTCTGAACCTGTTCAATACAGAGAATATCAAATATTCAAACATCATTAAAATCCCTGATAACCAGTCCAGTTCAATAACTATCCATGCTGAAGCAGTCCCCTTCACACCAACCATCTATCTGAATCTTGCCTTTTGATTGGCTTGCTCTTGAGGTCCTTAACATTTATTGCCAACCTGGACAATCACCAGATAAAACGCCCGAAAATCAGGATATGATTGTTAGGCCTCAATCCACCTTCGGAAAAGCACATCATAGAGGCCATAATGTGGATCTCCTTCTTTACCGGGTTCGCGAAATATAAGGTCCTTATTCTGCAGTGCCTTCAAAGATCGTTGTACAGTAGCAGCATTACCCAGGTGGTTCCGCGAGATGAAGTGTGAGGAGGTAGGGTGAAGAACAACCCCTTCCCGGGCTATTGCTTTTAACAGATTCCATTGAGGTGTAGTTAAAATATCTCTATAGGAATAGAAGACAAACTCTTGTTCCTTTAGCAACTGAATGGCCTCCAGTTTCCATGTTTCATGATGTACTTCCTTCCCGGAAGAAAGAAATATGCGGTTACACAGCAATTGAACATAGTAGGTATATCCTTCGGCCCAATCAAGTATGTCCTCCACTGTCTGATCATGAATAAGCTTTGAGCGATCGGTGAATTTCCTGATTATAAAAGAATGATATATCTGCCTCTCTATCTTTCCGATCTGTAAAAACTGTGTGCTTCTGTAAAATGGTCGGGAGGGATCTGCAAAGATCTCACGCATCAAATGTTGTTGGCTTCCCGAAAAGATGAACATTACATTTCCTAATGTCTCTATTTTTGACCTCAACCAGGCGTCAGTCTGTTTTTCAGGATATTCAAGGATTTGCTGAAATTCATCAATTGCAAGTAATACTGGTTTCGGTTGTGATTCAAGGAAATCAAAGATTTCTCCCATAGACTTTTGACTCTCTTCAGGTTTTAGATTGAAGCTTAAAGTGGGACTTCCTGAAAGAGAATCATAGCTTACTACAGGACGCAACGACCTCAAAAATTTCCAGATCTTCGTTCCCATCCTGGTTCTTTCCGAAACCATTCCGGCAACGGCTGTAGCAAGACTATTCAACAGATCATTCATTGATTCAGTGGGTAGAATATCGACATAGACGGAAAAGAAATCATCTCTAAGATGATACTGAAGATGCTTGATTAAAGCCGTTTTGCCCATCCTTCTAAGCGCCACGAGGGTTGTTGAGGAACCTCCCCGGACATTTCTCAGCAATTGCTCTAACTCATCTTCGCGATCACAAAAGAATTCCTTTCCAAAATATCCTGTGGTGGGGAATGGTGTTCCGGGCCTGGTCATATCATTACAAATTATTTACATTTTGCATTATGCATTTTGCAATATACATTTTATATTATCGAAGTGCAAACAATTGCTATGAATTTTACAAGAATTATAGCTTCTCCATAATTAACCAGTCCTCATCTATCTCATACTGTTTGGTAATGGAGTTCCATTTTTTGGGCATAATCCCATGAGAGAGATCTTCAA
>JBDLIX010000022.1:0-42815 GCA_039714655.1 Bacteroidota bacterium | reverse complement strand
TGAAGCTGCACCTGTAGAAGAGGCGAAAAAGGAGACCGCTCCTGTTGCAGATCCTGCCCCAAGTGCAGAGGTTCCAGCTGAAAAGCCGACACCGGAGGCGAAGAAAGCTGAGGCAGTAGCAACCGAAGAGGTAAAAGTTGAGGAAAAACCAACCGCAGAGGAGACAACCGCTGAGGAAAAACCACCAACGGAGAAGAAAAAACCCGCTGCGAAGAAGCCAGCTGCAAAAAAAACAGCTCCGAAAAAACCAAAAACTGAGGACAAAAAGGAGGATAAAAAGAAGAAGGAGAACGAGGCGAAGGAATAGAATGAGCAATGTTTGCCATACTTGATATCGAGACCACCGGGGGGAGTCCGAAAACTGAAAAAATAACTGAGATTGCCATCTTCTTTCACGACGGGGAAAAGGTCGTGGATGAATGGTCTACCCTACTCAATCCAGAAAAATCTATACCCTACTTTATTACTGGCCTTACGGGGATCACCAACGAAATGGTAGCCGACGCTCCCCGGTTTTACGAAGTGGCCAAAGAACTGGTTGAACGCACTGAGAACTATACCATTGTCGGGCATAATGTTAGTTTTGATTATTCATTTATCAAGAGTGAGTTCAAGCGGCTTGGATTTGAGTATGACAGGAAAACCTTATGTACTATCAAGCTGAGTCGCAAGATTTTTCCCGGACATAAGTCATATAGCCTGGGCAAGATATGCAAAGAACTTGGTATTGAGATCAGGGACAGGCACCGGGCTGCCGGGGATGCACTTGCAACCGTAAAACTCTTTGAATTAATACGCGGTAACCAGAATGGAGGGGGCGGACTTGAATTGATATCCGAGCCTCCAGGACGGTATAAAAATCTTAATGAGAATCTTGTTGTAGAAGATATCCAAAACCTCCCTGAAGCTTGTGGCACCTACTACTTCTTCGATGAAAAAAGTCAGCTGCTTTATATTGGCAAGAGCAAGAACATCCGACACAGGGTGCTGGCGCATCTTGGCAATGCTACCAGTAAACGTGCGCTTGAGATGAAACAAAGAATCCACTCTATCTCTTACGAGTTAACTGGAAGTGAACTTATTGCCCTGTTAAAGGAATCGAAAGAGATAAAAGATCAGAAGCCCATGTACAACCGGGCTCAGAAAAGATCTTCATTCTATTGGGGACTTTTTACCGGGAAGGACCAATATGGATACATCACGTTCAAACTGCTTAAGATCTCTGAAACCCCTGATGACCCTGTTACCTGCTTCAATAGTAAAAAGGAGGCCAGGCTGGCACTGACAAGAATGGTGGAGAAAAATTGGCTGTGCCAGAAGCTGGGTGGGCTGTATCAGACCGAAGGTGCCTGCTTTCACCATTCCATCAGGCAATGCAATGGAGCATGTGTACAGGGAGAGTCGGTTTCAGCATACAACAAACGGGCTAATGCGCTCCTGGATGGTTTGAAGCTGGAGCGGGGTAATGTTCTGATCGTTGACAGTGGCAGGGAACCGGATGAACGAAGCCTGGTACGTATCGAAAAAGGCATGTATTTGGGTTATGGATATATCTCTGTAAATGATTCCTATTTTGGAATTGAACAGATGCTGGATTGCATACAACCTGCCCTGGATAACAGGGACATCCGGCAGATCTTAAAAACGTGGCTTAAAAACAATAAGGTGGAAAAGATGCTCTACTATTAATGCTGCGCCTTCGTTAGGGCATCTCCTCAAGATCCTCAAGATTCTCCAGTCCGGGCATATCCAGTCCCGATGCGATGCTGGAAATACTCTCCAGGTCAATATCGCCCTGAATGGCAATCAGCGCATCATCACCCCCACCACTTACTATGAGAAGAAATTCGGTAATCTTTCCTCCATTCTCTCTGGCAAGAAAAAGCACCTCCTCCTCCTGATCCTTTACCACCATCATCTCCTTGTATTCTGACCTGGGTAACATGCTCAGCAACTCCTTACCAAAGGATTCTGAACCACTCCCGTCCTGAGTGAGGATCTTGATGGAGCTAATTCCTGAGGTGGCTTTCTTAAACTCATTATACTCGGGATCATCACTCTCCAGGTTGCTCAACAGGTTGAACATAAAACTGGAGATATAGACAGTCGTATATCCTTCCTGTCCACTGTATTTATCAAATACCTTGTCAACCGCCGATTGCTGACTAAATGCTGTGAGGGTGAACATTATAAGTACCCCTCCTAAAAGAAACCGTTTCATGGTATATTGTTTTATTTGTTTCATATCATTTGTCACTTTTCACTTGTCACTTTTCCCTTTTCCCTTTTCATTCAATGTCACCTATTCTCTGAAGCTGTCCCAGCAAACTCAATTCCCTGCTCCCTTTATTGATCTTAGAGAGTGACTTCAGGGGATCCGAAGCTGTTTTACTGACCTGCCTAACATGTTCAAGTTCACTGGTGCCATGATTCAATTTGGCGGAAACATAGGCAAGGGTTCGTTTGGCTTCTTCATAGGCATCCATGGGATCCTCATATGTATCTGCCATCTGATTGGAAGCCAGAAGTGATGGCCTGTCTGTCCTGATGTAAAAAAGGTAGACGGCGATCATCACCAGCAATCCGGCGGCCAGACCTGAAAGGGAATACAGAGAGATTCTCCTGGTTTTAGTTTCCTTTCGTTCAAGCTGGTCAATGGAAGCTATAATTTTCTGGTTCAGATCATCCGGAACAACAATAGGGTCACCCTCTGATCCGAAAGATTGAAATAATTCCTTATCTGGAATAAACTCTTCATGAACAGTGTTGGATGAAAAATAGGCTCGCAATATCTTCTCCTCTGCCAGGGTGGTATTACCCTGGTAGAATTTTTCCAGTATTCTACGAATCTCTTCTATGCTTTCCATGATGAATATTGTTTTTCAAGCATTTCACGCATCTGTTTTCTTGCCCTTGATATACTCACTCTAATTGCATTTATATTCATATTAACCATTTCAGATATCTCCTCATACTCTTTCTCCTCAAGGTGTCGCAAATGGACCAGCGACCGTTGTGGTTCTGGAAGTGCAGCAATGAGGGTATGGATGAGCTCAGTTTTTTCCTTCTTGTCCAGTTCTTCAGCGGGAGTTACAGAATGACTCGCCTCTTTCAGCTTTTCTGCTTTAAGGGCATCCTGATTCACTTTTCTCCTCCTCAGTTGGTCCAGGCAAAGGTTCCGGGTGATCCTGATGGAGAGCGCTTCAATGCTGTTATATTTATCCAGCTCATTTCTCATTCCCCACAATTTCACATAAACTTCCTGGACAATATCCTCAGCTTCCTCCCGGTTGTTCATCAGGCGATAGGCCATTCGATACAACCGGGAACTGTATGGCATTACCAACAGTTTGAACTCTGAGGATTTCATATAAATCAAGCAGATTAAAGAACGTACAAGTTAGCTAAATCTAAAGATCAATGTCCAAATCATTGTCAAAGGATTCAGCAAGTCCCTCCAGGTCATTCATGTTGAAATCTCCTGTAATGTAGATCAAAACATTATCATCTCCTCCTACGATAAGCAAGAACTCGCTTACTGTAGCATTTTCAGCCTTCATCCACATCCGAACGGTCTCTCCGCCATCATCAACGGTTAGTACCTCAGCAAAATCGCTCACATCCAGTTCCTTCTGGATTTCCTTATAGAAGTTAACTCCCTCCCATCCTTCTTCATCCTCAATGGTGAGTATCTTCACACTGGCAATCTTATCAAAAGGAATGTCGTGCTCATCGATCTCCTTGATTTCCATGGCTTTTACAATCTGGAACAGCTCCGGGCTGATCTGCACTGTGGTTATGCCATCTTTGCCTTTGTATTTGTTAAAAAGCTTATTTACCGCACTGTTTTGTGCCATTAAAAAAGCAGGAAAGGCAATTGTTAGAACAATAAAAAAAACTCTTTTCATGATATCTCGATTTAGTGAATGATTTATTTTTATTTCTCATTTCTAAACCGAAGACGAACTGACTAAATATTCATTACAGATAATTTCATGAACAAAACTTTTTTTGCCCGGTTATGTAATTAGTAGGACTCTGTTTTACTGGCCTTTTAGGAGAAAAATATGAGATGAAATATTTGATTTTTTCGGCTCAAAAAAAACTGTTTGTATAGAATATTTTTGTTGCTATCTTTGCAACCGCTTTACAGCATTTGACAGGATGATTCAGTAGCTCAGCTGGTAGAGCACCTCCCTTTTAAGGAGGGGGTCCTGAGTTCGAGCCTCAGCTGAATCACAGAGTGATCACGATAGTAATCACCACCCTATAAGAACCTCGATCGGAAACGGTCGGGGTTTTTTGCTTATAAGCGCCTCTCTAATCCATGTCAGCACTGCCTTTCAGAAGTTCTACAGTTAAATGGCTTTGGCTGGTTGAATGTGCTGATGAGATTCTGAAAAGGGGGGATTTGTTTAATTCTGCCTTACAAATTACCTTACAGATTTTGCCTGCCTACCAAATCTGACAATTTTTAAATTCAGTACCCAGATTAGAACTACTTACTTAATTTTAGGGATATACCAAACTCTCCGAGGCTTCTACTTCCATAGCCTACTTCTCCATAAAAGCCCAGCCTTTTCCATGGATAATATGCTACACCAAGATAGCTTCCCCAATCCAAATAATTGTATCGGGCTGGATCCCCAAGTTCAGTATATAGGACACGATATCCACCTATTGAACCTTTTAAATAAACACTCAGTTTTGGCTGTTCCTTCTTAATGAAATATGGAGATAAATGATAGTATCCGTTCATTCCATAGAACAATGAATAACCGTTTTTAATCTCTGTATCAGTGAAATCATCTTTTAAATGTGAATATGACAAATAGCCTCCCAATTCAAAATGATTTGATAATCTATAATTGAGGTTAAGCCCAAAATGATCGCGAGTAAGTTTTTTGGTATAGTACCGATGACCTTTTGTTCCTAATTGTAGAGTCAATCGATTCTTCACAAAAGAATCTTGGGAATAGCTAACAAATGCAATAAGCAAGAATACTTGTGTGATGAATAACTTCTTCATAATTGTGGATCTGAGATTATAATCAAATCTACCATAATGTTATAAATCTATTAGTTAATTAGATCTAATAATCCAAAATAAATGTTAATGCTCTGACACCAATGCATCCATACAAAAATCCCCAGCCTAGTCCGATAAATGCACCCCACCATGTAACTGTATAACCAAATAGAAAAGCGTGCAGCAGAGGTGCGGCCCAATATTTCCTCAATATAAAGAAGTAGGTGAATCCAAAGATTGTCAGGCCCAATGTGATCAGGGCGAAGGGGGTGTATTTCGCAAAAATAGAAGGTCACCGGAGGGTGACTTACTCACCAATAAGTGACTTCACTGTTCTTTCGGTGTTTTTAGAGGAGTCTCCTAAATGCCTTGTAATTAATGTTATATGCGGGCTGTAAAGGGAGGCTGGATGTTTCAATAAGTCACCTCATTGTGCAAAAGTCACCACATTGTAACTTTCTGAAATCGCAAAAACGACTACCTCCCTTTTCTAAAAACCTTTAGCAAGAACTCATTATCCCAGGCAGCCACCAATCGCTTGCTTCTAATGCTCATATTCCTGGAGTCCTCCAGCTTCAATAGGTTTGGATGTAAATCCCAGTTCATTTTCTGATCTTCATGTGCATTAGCTCTGTTATTACCGGTTGATCCCACCATCTTTTCAGATTGAAGAATACATTTTTTCTTATTTTAGGGCCTGATTTTTAATTCGCCTTTCATTACAAGAGATAAAACTTGAACATGTTTTCACGTGAAGTAAACATTTTAATCATAGATAATAATTCACCTTTTGTCCTTCCTCTGCTCAGAAGCTTTTCCGGTTTTCCCAATGTACACCTGGATGTTTTACTTTCTTCTGATTTGAAACCCCAGGAATTCAGGTATTCCAGGCACCTCAGAAAAATCTACCAGGTCAGCTCTTTAAATCATGATAATTTTAAAGAAGTTGTTTTAGAAACTTCAAAGAAATCGAATGCCGACCTGATTATCCCCACAAGGGAGTGGATTTCCGAGCTACTATTTAAGAACAGGGAGTCACTTGAGAAACATGTCAAAATTCATCCGGTCCCTGAATCCGATACACTTGAAACAACCGGTAATAAATGGAAATTGAGTCAGTGGCTTAAACAAAATGAATTCCCTACCGCTACTACATCCGGGATTGACAAAAATTGGACTGGTTCCTATCCCATGCTGATTAAACCTGTGAGGGGAATAAGTGGAGAGGGAATCATTCTTATTCAGAATGCTGAGGAGTTGAAATCCACAATTGGTAAAAATGGGATTGGTAAAGAAGGCTTCTTCATGCAAGAGTATGTTCAAGGATATGATATTGATATGAGTCTGTTTGCGATTAAGGGGAAGATCCTGGTCCATACCATGCAACGTGGCATCATATCGGGTAGACTGACCTATTCCAAAGGGATCGAATTTATCAAAAACCGTGATTTATACCAGTTGGTCGAGAGAATTATCAAGAAATTGAATTATACCGGGATTGCACACCTTGATTTCAGGTATGACAATGACAGGAAAGAGTATGTATTGATTGATTTTAATGCCAGGTATTGGAGTTCAGTCCAGGGATCCCGTGCCATGGGAGTCAATTTCCCCCTTCTTGCCACAGCCTATAGCCTCGGAATTACTGTTGAGTATCCTGATTACAGGAGCGGACATTTCTACTTCACCACCACTGCTTTAAAAGTCAAATTGAAAAATCTGTTCTCAAATCAGAACTACCCGGTTAAGCTCAAGGATACACAGCTTCAATATCTGTTTTTGGATCCGCAACCGGAACTTGGTTACCTCATGCAACAACTTTTAAAGCCGATTCGACAAATCTTCCATAAAAGATAAATCTTCCATAAAAGACAAATCCTCCATTAAAGACAAATCTTCCATTAAACCTGATAACTCTCCAGGTGATTTCAGAGCTCTTTCAGGAAATCTGCACTTGGCTTAAATGTTTCCGGTGCCATCTCCACAAAGAAGTTTTTAACACCGCAATCTTTTGCCGTCTCAAAGAAATCATTCCAATCGACAATCCCCTCTCCTAAAGGAACTTGCTTATTCTGCTCAGAAGACCAATCAGCCAGGTGTGCAGAAATAAACCGCCCTTCATATTTTCTGAAGTAGTCAGCAGCTTTATAGCCAATATCGACCACCGCTACCTGGAATTGCATCTTTACCAGATCTGCATCAAACTCCTCCAGTAGTGCATCGTAAATCAGTTTATCGCCACGTGTTTCAAACTCAAAATGATGGTTATGGAAACCCATCTGAATTCCTGCTGCTTTTGTCTTTTCGGCAATTCCATTGAGTTCATTGGCCGAGCGGCGATAATCGTCCACGGTTGCATCTTCGGGCAACCAGAAGGTGGAAAGGATCATTTGCTTCATTCCCAATTGATCTGCCCATTCTATTCGATTGTCAAGGTTTTCACGTAATTCGCCCAGGGTATAGTGTGAACTTGTACATGACAAACCTGAATCAGTAATAACTCTTTTCATCTCTGAACCGGTCATTTTATTAAGTGGTTCAAAACCCGCTCCGGAGTATCCCAGTGGAGAACACATCTCAACCTCAGAGTAACCCATTTCACTCATTTCACTGAGGGTTGCAGCAAAATCTTTGATCAGTTTTTCCCGGAGGGTCCAAACCTGAAACCCGAATGCTAACTTTTTATTTCTTGTACAGCTTGTCAACAGGGCCATTGGTATCTGGCTCACCAATGCGGTCGATGCCAGTGCAGCTCCAGTTTGCTTCACAAATTTTCTTCTGGTGGTATTCATCGGCGGTTATTTTTGATATCAAAGTGCAGTTTTAAAGATATGCCTTCTCTTCCACAATTTACTATGTTGATGAGATTATACATCCGATAATCAATATTGATATATATTTAAGCCATGAAAAAACTAACCATACTCCTTTTGTCGCTATTGATCCTTACCGGTTGTCCCAATACAGATGATCCAACTGAAAAGGTGAATGTTAAGATCAATGTGGTTGGGTTGGAATTCCCATCGGATAATCCTGATTCACTTAAATCAGCGCCGGTGGATGTTTTCAGCGATTATAAGCATACTTATGCGCATACAGAACTAAACTTTTTTCGGGATGGAGCCAACTATTCATTCCAAACTGGGAGTATTGGTCAGGGAATTACCACTTCCTTTTCAGTTGGAACCTACAATTTCTATGGATGGAGTGGATCTGCAAGGCCAACAGGATCTTCTGAAATGTCATTCTATCTGCCTGAACATAAAGTTGTGGTAAACAGTGGCACGACCTCCATTGATCTGGAGGCGGACGCAGATTGCAGTCTCATTCTGGTGGCTGACATTCACAATCAGATAGAATCGGCATTCATAAGCGGTCCAAATTATCCTGTTAATGCATTCACGCACAATGGGATCTACTACTTTACCTACGTCCGGCCTGAATCCAATTATCAGGCACATATCATTAAAAAAGATAGCTCCGTGCTGACCATAGACACACGGGATCTTACCACCGGGCGAACATACAAAGTTGAAGTTACAGCAGATTAGTTAGTTGATCAGTCCCAGCTTCTTAGCCCTGGCTTCCCAATTCTTTCTGGCCAGTACCTGCATGTCTTCCACATCGTCCATTTCATCAACAATTTCCAGGCCAATAAGGGTTTCAAAGACATCCTCCATGGTAACCAGTCCACTAACCATCCCATATTCATCCACCACGATGGCAATATGTGCTTTTTGTTCAATAAGCTTTGAAAAGAGCCGGATGATGGGAGTATCTTCGTTAACGATAGAGATGGGGCGGGCAATGGTTTTCAATGGCTTTTTTCCCTGTTTATCGATGATCATTTCCATCACTTCATCCTTCAATACAAAACCGGTGAATTGGTTCAATTCCTTTTGATAGATGGGAATCCGTGAAAAAGGGATTTCCGGATTACTCTCGTAGAACTCTTCAATGGGTCTGTTTTCTTCGGCTGCTTCGATAACAATCTGTGGCGTCATGATACTTTTTACAAAGATGCTCTGGAACTTCATAAGGTTCTGAAGTATCTGTGACTCCTCATTCTCAATGACCCGATCCTCAATGACAGAATCGGTGATGGCTTTAAACTCTGATTTACTGATTCTTACCTTACTCGTTTTATCCCTTTTCAGTCGGCTGGTAATAAAATTGGTAAAGAGAATAAATGGATAGAGGGGCGAATAGATCATGACCCTGAGTGCAATTACCATAAAACGACTCATCTCTTTCCAATAAAGCGCTCCCAGCGTCTTTGGAATGATTTCCGATCCAATGAGGATCACCAGGGTAAGAATCAATGAGGCAAGGGTCAGGTATTCGTTCCCCCATATCTCCTGGACCTGAGAACCCACACCTGCAGCACCGATGGTATGTGCAAATGTATTCAGGGTAAGAATGGCGGAAAGAGGCAGATCGATGTCCTTTTTGTAATGATCCAGTGTCGTTGCAAACTTCTTTCCCTCTTTCAGCTTCATATTTATGAATATGGGCGTGGTACTCAGAAGTGCTGCTTCCAGGATCGAACAGAGAAAAGAGAAGACCAGGGCTATCCCCAGGTATGTAAAAAGTAGACCCATTCTACCTACAAAGATAATTTTCCTGTGAAATATTTAACTCCTTTCTGCAACAGTTATCCGATCTACTTTAGTATCAATGGATCCATCGGGCCCCAAAGTGATTGTCCTGTAACCATGAAAGGGTTTATCGAATTCTAATTCCCTGGACAAGGGTTTAAACTGCATAGAAGTTGCTGGCATGGATAACAGTCTGATACCATTTACATATCCATCAAACACCTGGTGAATATGTCCAAATACGATCCCCCTGATACTTCGATTGTTAGATATTGATTCCCAGAATACCTGCTTGTCGTTTAATCCCAACACATCAATAAAATCAGACCCTACATCAATGGGCTGGTGATGCATGAAAATTAATATATACCTCTCTTTGTATGTTTTCGTGAAACTGTCTAATCGATGCAATTCTGCTTCACCCAGTTCACCTTCATCCTTCCCATTAATTGTTGTGTCAAGGAAAATGAAGCTCCATGGATCCATATGCCATTCAGATTGTATATAATTCTTTGCCAGTTCACCTGGTACATTGTCGAATTGATCATGATTGCCTTTTATCCAAATACAGGAGGAGGCAGCCAGCTCCTTGGTGAGATCATGAAAGTGCTCATAAGCACTGGTATGACCATCTTCAGACAAATCTCCCAGGGCCACCAATAGGTCGTATGATCCATCTGTAAGCTTGATATGATTTGATAACTTTTTAAGGGAACCGTAAGTATTCACTCCAAAAAGCTCCTGATCCCTCGATTTAAAAAGGTGAGAATCTGAAAGAATGAGTAGGTTATAAGACATATATCGAAATGTAAAATGATGGATCAGATTTTATTTCTTCTAGAATATTAACGGTTTTTCCAACAAATGGTTTCTTTTTCAATGAAAGGAGATGCATCCAGGTTTCCGGATTTGGAAGAAAACAGAGTTTTAATGTGAAGCCTTTCCGGTCATGGGAACAAAACGTACCGGGTAGTGCCGCTTTTGAGAAAGACGCCCTTTCCTGTCTTTCGTAACCACCACCATGTACTGAGTCTGGTAAGGCTTTCCAACCGGGATCACCATGCGTCCGTCAACTGCAAGCTGTTCCAGAAGAGGTGGTGGAATGTCATCAGGCGCACAGGTGACAATAATCCTGTCGAAAGGGGCCTTCTCCGGCCAACCCTTATAACCGTCTCCGATCCTTATATGGATGTGGGCATATCCCAATTTTTCCAAAAGTGCCGAAGCCTGCTCTCCAAGAGGGGGAATGATCTCAATGGTATGGACCTGTTTAACCAACTCCCCCAGTACAGCTGCCTGGTATCCGGAGCCAGTGCCAATTTCCAGCACCCTGTGATGGGGTTGAAGCTCCAGCATTTCTGTCATATGGGCCACAATAAAGGGTTGGGAAATGGTTTGGTTATATCCAATGACCAGTGGTGTGTTCCGGTAGGCGTCACGGCGGTACTCCTCAGGCACAAAAACATGCCGTGGTACGCGCCTCATGGCTTGCAATACAAGGGGATCCTTAACCGGTTGATAGGGGTAATTCTCAATTCCCTCTTGCACCATTTGTTCCCGTTCGGTGACTCTCTCACTGAAAGCAGGATGAAGGCCTTCAATAGCAGTATCCTCCTGAGAAAAACAGGGGATCTCCCATATCAGGATTGAAAGAATTAGTATTGCAGCCGGGGTGTTCATATGGAACTATTTATAAGAAGACGGGCAACCTATTGGTTTGTTCATCGGTTATAATAATGGAACATTTTTTGAGTTCATTATAAATAAGCTCTGGAGATAATACTATTTTTGCAAAAAAGGAATCATGAAGAATCATCATAATAATAACTCCATATGGCGGATCTGGCGAATTATGGCAGCCGCTCTGATCCTGCTCTCTTCCTGTGAGAAGGAACCTGACCCGAAACCTGACCCCGATCCGGATCCGGATATCCCTGCTGATATCCTTCTCCTCAATAATTGGATATGGGAGGGTATGAGTGAGGTGTACCTGTGGGAGGCGTTTATGCCGAATCTTGATCCCAATAAGGAGCCGGATCCCAGAGAGTTCTTTGATAAACTACTCTATGACGATGACATTTACTCATGGATCGTTGATGATTATGATGCCCTGGTGGCCCAGTTGCAAGGTGGTGTGGAGCTTACAACCGGGATGTCGGCATATCACAGATTAATAGAAGGTGATCAGGTGATCAGTATTGTTAATTATGTGACACCTGGTTCACCTGCAGCTGATTCAGGAGTTGTACGTGGCGATATTATCATGACCATTGACGGGCAATATCTTGATAAGGATAACTACTGGGAGCTGAATCACCAGACAACAGCTACCTATGTATTTGGCACCTGGGATGGTACCTACATGGTACCCACTGGCAAAGTAGTTACTCTAACAGCCATCGAATTGAGTCAGAATCCAGTGGTTCACAGTGAGATAATTGAGTATGAGGGAGAGAAAATCGGCTATTTTGTATATACGCAATTTACTGCCGGAGAGAGCGAGGAATGGATTGTGGAATTGAATAACGTATTTGAATCGTTCAAAACAGCAGCTGTGACTGACGTAGTGGTTGACCTCAGGTACAATGGTGGAGGACTCCTCGGCCTCTCTGCATACATGGCCAGTACCCTTGGATCGGCTACCGCCATGAATGCCAACGATGTTTATGTAAAACTGGTTTGGAATGACTTATACAATCAATACTGGAGAGAATCAGACCTGGATGAGGATGGCAATCCCGATGGTGAGGATTCACCGCAGTTGGTTATAAAGTTGCCACCCAGTGATTTGAATCTGAACCTTTCTAAGGTCTATTTCCTTACCACCGACTGGACTGCCTCAGCCAGTGAATCGCTGATGGTGGGATTATATCCCTATATAAACGTGGTTCAGATAGGCACTACTACCTATGGAAAGTGTTATGGTTCATTTACAGTGGATGATTGGCACGTGCCCAAAAGACATAACTGGGCCATGCAACCCATTATTTTGAAATATGCCAATGCTGAAGGGTATACCGATTTTGTGGATGGGATCATACCTGATTATTATATTGAGGAACAACTTCTTGATCTTAAATCATTTGGGAGTTACGAAGATCCAATACTTGCCAAAGCCCTGGAAGATATTACCGGGATAGCGCCTGTGGTAAAGAAATCGGTACAACCCGATGTGGATCTCTCCCCTCTGCCCAGGCCCAGAAAACAAATTCCGGAGATGATCATAGATTGGCCCGAAAAACCTGGCAAACGGATTATCTACTAAGGTTGATTGAGATGGATTGCTAATTCCCTCTTTTGAGAAGCTCTTTATTGATTCTCTTTGCCAATGCGGGTCCTTCATAAATAAATCCCGTGTAAAGTTGTATAAGGGTTGCCCCGGCATCGAACATATTCATGGCATCCTGAACACTCATGATTCCGCCAACAGCAATGATGGGAAGCTTTCCGGCTGTTTTTTCATGAATGTACCTGACCACCTCCAGGCTCCTGGCTGTTATCGGTGCCCCGCTCATTCCGCCGTTTCCAATGGCCTCGATGGCCTCCGGTGAAATTTTAAGTCCATCCCGGGTAATGGTAGTATTGGTGGCAACAATCCCATCCAGCTGCATCTTCGAAACAATTTCCAGGGTTTCATCCAGCTGCTTTTCATTTAAGTCTGGTGAGATCTTCAGTAATACGGGCTTCCTTTCAGCCTGTTCCTTCCTTATCTCCAGAAGCCTGCCAAGGATCAATTCAAGGGATTCCTGGTCCTGTAGTTTGTGCAGATCGGTGATGTTGGGACAACTTACATTCACTACAAAATAATCAACATAATCATAAATGGCCTTGAAAACAGCCTCATAATCACCCACAGCATCCTCATTGGGGGTCAGGGTATTCTTCCCGATGTTTCCGCCCAGAATGAGCCCTTTTGGCCTTCTGCGGCTTAATTTCCTTGCAGCAGCAGCAGCCCCATGGTTGTTAAAACCCATTCTGTTGATCAAACCTTTGTCTTTTGGGATCCTGAAACTCCGGGGACGCGGATTACCAGGCTGACCCAACGGGGTCACTGTTCCTACCTCAATAAAAGAGAATCCAAAAGTGTGGAATTCCCTGTACACCTCAGCATTTTTATCAAATCCTGCGGCCAGTCCCACCGGATTGTTGAATGTCATGCCCAGAAAATCGGTTTTGAGCGCTTCGTGATCCACATGATAGATTCGTTTGAACAGCCAGTGGAGACCAGGAATCTTGAATAAGAAGCGAAGAAATGATACCAGGTATCGATGAATGGTCTCTGGAGGGAAAAGGAATAGGATGGGCCTGATCAGGTTTCTGTACATTCAGTTTTTGCCTGCAAATATAATCAGATTTCTACTGAGATGGATCAAATGACCTGAACGTATCATCATCGTAGAATACCATTACCTGAACAATCTTTCTTCCTGACTCCTGTAGTGCTGCTTTGTAAGTATCCTCAGCCTCTGTGGAAAGCTGAGCCATATCACTCTTTTCACGAAAACCGGGATCCTGATCAGCCGGTTCAGAATCCCCTATCTGATCCGTTAGTTGTGCTTCCTCAGAAATATCTGCAGGAGAAGAGGCTTCAGCAGGTTCTAAGGGAGGGTCAAACAGGTTACCGGAAACACCCCTGCCCATATGTTCATACATGGTACCTTCTCCAAGAATTAGCCAGTCGGCATGCAAACCGGGAAAAGCCTTCAAAGTCTTTTGCAGAAAGTCAAAGCTGGGTTTGTTCCTCCCCGAAATGATGTGCGATACACTGCTTCGCTGGACACCAATAATGTCGGCAAATTTTGAAGGAGATAACTGCTCCAGATCCAGTAATTGAACAAGACGCTCTTTCATACCTCTTTCTTTAGTTACAAATGTAACAACAATTATGTTTCCATATGTAAACATTGGTTGTTGACATTTGTGAATAGATGATGAGTATAAAATAATTCGCTTATTTTATCCCAGTAATAGGTAAAGAGAATTAACCAGCTAACTTATGCATCTTTGCAGCATATAAAGCAAAAGGATTATAATCCTAATAGCTCTGTAAACACTTGAAATAGTACTTATTCCTTTAGTAAATTGTGCTAAAATACTGTTAATCTCTGCATGATATGCATGAAAATCCTGAAATGATGGCATTAGTGAACTAATACATTAGATATTCTCTATATTTAACTGAGATTCAATATTTTAAATCAATATTTTGATGATTTGAAAGCAGTTATTAACTCATTTAATGAGGTAATGTGGACTTTAAATATTAAATAAATCTTCTATAATACTGGTTTTCACTACTTTAAACTTATGAACTTACAATATGTAACATGGGGTAATCTGGTTGACATTTGTAACCAACAAAAAGCAATAGATTTGTATCTTATTGTAAAGAATTCCTCTTTTTGTTCCTGTTTACAATTGTATACTGTGCTAATTGTATTACATATGTAAACTATTTACGTGTTCTTTTTTATGCCAAATCATTGCTCTTACCGCAGCGTAACATTGAGTCTCCCCTACTCCATCCATACCTCAATCTCGTGTAGCTTCTGCACTGCTGCAAATATTCAGCTTCTCCACTGTTGTGCACTTATGCAACCTGTGAATGGAATATTTATAGGGGTGGCCATAGAATAATCGAGAATATCGCCCTCAGAACAGGTTATAACTGCTCAAAAAGAGCTATGCTCTATTGAGTAATAGTGACTTAGGCCTATTTTGAATTATTATTACCTAATTCACCTTCTGAGCGGGCAACAATGGATGCAACTGTAGAGTCCCCAGTGATATTGACCACTGTACGTAGCATGTCGAGCGGACGGTCCACTCCGAAGATCAGAGCAAGTCCCTCCACCGGAAGTCCAACCGAGTTAAGCACAATGATCAGCATTACGATGCTGCCACTGGGTATTCCGGGTGAACCAATGGACGCCAGCGTTGCTGTAAGTACGATGATCAGTTGCTGGATTAGCGTAAGCTCGATACCAAATACCTGTGCTATGAAGACTGCAGCAATAGCCTGGTAACAGCTGGTTCCATCCATGTTGATGGTCACTCCCACCGGGAGGACAAAATTGGCTATGGGTTTAGAGACCTTCAGTTCATTGGTGACCTGCTTCAGGGTAACAGGAAGGGTAGCAGCACTGGAACTTGTAGTGAATGCAACAAGCTGCGCAGGAAGAATGCCCCTTAAAAAATCGGACGCCCGGATACGTGTAAAAATACGCATCATCAAAGGATAGAGTCCCACAATCAACAGAAAAAGTCCCAGGGTGACCGTGATCATATACATACCCAGGGCAGTAAAAATGTCCGCATCTCCCGAAAAGTCTACCACCAGTGCAGCCATGAGGGCAAAAACTCCATAGGGTGCAAACCGCATAATAATATCTACTATCTTGAGAATCACATCATTCAATCCATCAAAAAAGTTTTTAACCACCAGGGTCTTTTTACCTGGTACAAGTACCAGGGCTATGCTGAAAAGAATGGCAAAGAAGATGATCTGCAGCATTTTCGAATTGTCTCCTGCAGCCATGATAAAATTATCCGGGACCATCTCCTCGAAGAAATGAAGGGGAGATTGCTTCTCTATCTCCTGGGCCGATTCCTGTCGAAGTTCAACCTGACCTTGAAACCTCTCCCGGTACTGCTCCTGCTTCTCATCAGGAAAAACATCACCCGGCTTCAGGATGTTGACAAGGGCCAATCCCACGGAGGTAGCAAATACCGTGGTAAGGATATATATTAATATGGTTTTGTATCCGATCCTGGAAAGTTTGGTGATATCAGTAAGGCTTGAGACTCCCTTTACAAGAGAGACAAAGATAAGGGGTACTGCTATCATTTTCAACAACTTAATAAAAATAGTGCCCCAGGGTTTTACCCAATCGGTTGTAAACGCTTCCCAGCCGGTCCAAACGGAGACCAAACCCCAGAGGATTCCCAGTCCCATACCAATAAAAATCTTTGCCCAAAGTGGTAATTTTTTCAACATAGCATTTACGTTAACTATTTCTAAACAAGAGCATTATATAATATTTCGACAGGGTGCTCTGCCCTGATACCTGTTCCATCATAAATCTGGTGCCTGCAACTGGTACCGGGTGCAACAATGTGGGTTCCCTCCTTAGCTTTCTTGACAGCAGGGAAGAGCACCAATTCTCCCACCTTCATCGAAAGGTCGTAATGCTCCTTTTCATAACCAAATGAACCCGCCATTCCACAACAACCTGAAGGTATCTCCTCTACCGTGTAATTTTCTGGTATTGAGAGCATTTTTATGGTTGGTTGAGTGCTGGCAATGGATTTCTGCTGACAGTGCCCGTGTAGCTTCAGGTGAACCGCTTCCTGACTAAATATTGAGTTGTCAAACTTCCCCTCTTCAAAAGCTCTGACCAGGTACTCCTCCACTGTATAACAGTGTGCTGACAATGCTATGGCCTTGCTTGCAAGATCGGCTCCAACCAGTTCCGGGAATTCATCCCTGAAACCCAGGATGGCAGATGGCTCTATACCTACCAATGGCACAGATTCAGAAACGAGATCTGCCAGGATGGTAACATTCTTGCGGGCATATTGCTGTGCTTTTTTTAGAAGCCCTTTGGAAATGTAGGTTCGTGCACTTACGGGGTGCTTAACGATTTCCACTCCGATTCCCAATCTGTTTAATAGACGTATAGTGGTGATTCCCAATGAGGTATCATTATAATTGGTAAATTCATCCACGTATAGAACTATCCCGGAAGTATCGGATGGAAGGCTGCTGTTCAAAGTCTTTAAGTGGTGTCTTGTCCAACCTCGCAGGGTGACTCTCCCCAGGGTTGGAATGCTTCTCTCCGGAGCAAATCCCAGGATGATCTTAAGGATACTTCCTGTGAACCTGTTGGTAGCAAAAGCATTGAATAGCCATGGGAACAGCATTCCCATCCCGTTTACCTTTGATATATTGGCAATCAGCCATGTGCGTAAAGGTACGGGATGATGTTCGTACCAGTGCTGCATAAATTCGGCTTTAAGTTTGGCCATGTCCACACTGGAGGGGCATTCCGACTTGCATGCCTTGCATGACAGACACAGGTCCAGGATTTTGTAGATCTCCTGCTGGTCGAAAGGATTTTTAACATCCTGACTGGAGAGCAGTTCGCGCAATACATTTGCACGGGCACGGGTGGTGTTGGATTCATCCCTTGTGGCCATGTAACTGGGACACATGGTACCACCGGTTATTTCAGTCTTCCTGCAATCACCTGATCCATTGCACTTTTCGATAAGGGACATGAAACCACCTTCACTGGAAAAATCAAAAAAAGTATCAAATTGCGGTGATACCTGCCCGGTATCAAACCGCAGGGAGGTATTCATGGGAGGAGTATCAGTAATCTTACCTGCATTAAATATTCCCGAAGGATCGAAGATTTGCTTGACCTTACGGATCAATGCAAAGTTTAGATCTCCCACCATTAACTGAATAAATTCACCCCGAAGCCTTCCGTCTCCATGCTCTCCGCTGAGGGATCCCCTGTATTTCTTTACCAGTCTGGCAGTCTCAAGTGCAATGTCATAAAACAGCTGAACACCCTTAGGATCTTTCAGGTTCAATATGGGTCTTAAATGGAGTTCACCCACTGAAATATGGGCATGATATACACAGGAAAGGTCATACCGTTCTAGCAGCAGGTTGAAATCTGATATATAGGCTTCAAGGAGTTCAACATTCACACTGGTATCCTCAATGACAGAGACAGGTCTGCCCTCACCGGGAATATTGGAAAGTACGCCAAGGCCTGCTTTTCTAAGGGCCCAGACTTTCGAAATCTCCTCGCCTTTCACCACCGGAAAGTGGTATCCAAGTCCCTCCTTTCTCATATGGCGCTCCATGGCAGCGATCCGCTTATTCAGCCTCATTTCTGATTCGTCAACTATTTCGACCATCAGAACAGCTCCGGGATCACCCTCCAGAAAAAACCGGTTCTTTCGTTGAGAGAGGTTTCCTTTTGTGCAGTCAAGGATGGTCTTATCCATAAGCTCCACAGCAGTGGGATGGTGACTAAGTGCAGCCAGGTTGCCTTTGATGGCCTCCATAACTGAATTGAAATGAATGGGTATCAGCGCCTTATAAGGTGGCGGAAGAGGGACCAGATTCAACCTGGCCTCGGTCATAAAAAGGAGGGTACCTTCCGATCCTGAAAGCAACCTACAAAGATTCAAGTCGGCATATTTTGCATCCTCCCCAAGAAACGGAGGGCTGTTTAACAGTTCATCCAATGCATAGCCTGTATTTCGTCTCACCACCTTTGGATCGGGGAACTGTGCCTGGATCTCATGCTGGTTATCAGCATCTGACAGGATCTTATAAAGCTCTCTGTATATGTTGCCCTCAAAGGATCTCAGCTCCATCTTCTGCTCCAGGATGACCTGATTTAAGGAGTCAAATTCCGCAACCGTAGCATCACTCAGCACTGCCCTGACTGAGAGGGTATGTTCACGGGTGGTTCCATACACAAGGGAGTGGAGCCCGCAACTGTTGTTCCCGATCATCCCTCCGATCATGCTTCTGTTGGATGTGGAAGTTTCAGGGCTGAAGAAAAGCCCTGTGGATCTCAGTGCAATGTTTAATTCATCCAGAACAACTCCGGGCTGCACCCTTACCCAACGCTCTTTCTCATTGATCTCCAGGATCTTTGTCATGTGACGTGAAACATCCACAACAATCCCGTTGCCCACTACCTGACCGGCAAGGGAGGTTCCGGCAGTGCGAGGGATCAGGGTCAGATTGGTCTCCCTGGCAAAACGTACCAGTTCACGAATATCATTCTCATGGTGGGGGTAAACAACAGCTTGTGGTCTCTCCTTATAATCAGACGCATCTGTTGAATACATAATCAGCCGAACCCGGTCTGTATAAACCTCTCCATCCAGCCTGGCACGAAGCGCATCGAAGCGATCATTCACTGACCTGCCAATCCTCTTCTCCGACCGTATGGTTCCTGCCATAAATAATTACCTCGAATGATTCACAAATATAGCAGAAAGTAGACAGGATTCATTCTACCATTTCCATAAGATCACCGAAAAAGTGATGCATCCCTTTCACATAGGATTTAAAGGCTTTCCTTCCGGAATCTGATATGCGTATGATGGTTAAAGGCCGCTTGTTTTTAAACTTCTTCTCGACAACTATATAACCTGTGGATTCCAATTTATTTAGGTGTGAAGATAGGTTTCCCTGGGTCATCCCGGTCTGTTGTTTAAGGAAGGTAAAATCAGCCTTTTCCACCGAAAAAAGATAGATCAGAAGAAGCAGTCTGGCCGGCTCATGAATGGCGCGATCAATATCTTGAAGCATATATTTATATATAAGTATTTATATTATTCTTAATCAATACGGTATGTATTAATAAATTGAAATAAATGTATGCATCCTGACAGGATAATTACCCCCCCGGAAATGAAAGCGGCCAGGGGTATTCCATGGTGTGCTACACCCCCTCTCAAAAAGAGATGTTCGAAAACCAAAAAAGCAATCAATACCAGCATGCCGTAAAGATGAAATCGGGGCGCCTTTAGCAATGCTCCCGATACAGTAAACATGAGTAGAAAAATAAGTCCCAGGGGTACTGACAGCTGATATGAGCCGAAAAATTCCCAGATGGGCCAATCAAAAACATAGATACCAGCAAATATCAGAAACAGGATAACGTTGACGATCAGAAAAACAACCGATATCCTGGAGGTTGTCTTCTTTGATAGTTTAACATAACCTGATCGGGGCAGTGTAATTCTTCGCTTCAGCCAGAGAACAGACAAAACGGACAGAGCATAAAATGAGAGAATTATAACCTGCCTCACGCCTGGGTTCAGGCCAGCTTCATCCAGAATTGGTATGAGGCCAAAGGTTAAAACAATAAGTCCGGCAAGAACGTCAAATAAACCGTCCTTGTGAAGGGTTAACAACAATCGTTTGTTGATATCCCTGGTGGGAGATGAAGGATCAAAAATCATATCTATAGTTTGTAATGCATTTTAGTCTGCACTACAAACATAAACTATATTTCTTAATAAGTCAACTTAATAAGTGTTGGACATATACCTCTTTGAGCAGTTTCGGAACACATGCGGTGTCACTTTCATTCCTACTGGTTACCCCTTTTTTGGTTTTTTTATAAGTCACAGGGTGGTAACTTCTTCACAGGATGGTGACTTATGCATAATGATTTTCCATCTTTCGCCTACTGTATAACACTGTTATACAATTTATTATAATAACATCTGAGCATATGCGAATGAAGTTAGAAGTCACACATTGCGAAAAACTCACAAGGTTGTGACTTCCGGATTTCCCGAAATGGACACCCCTGTTTTCATATACTACTCAGTAGAGCAAAACGTTGAAAAAGTATCCCCATTATTTATTGCTTATCACTTATTGAACCCTTGGACTCAATGCCCAGCCTGCAACTCAGAGTAATCAAAGGGCATAATTGGGGAATCTCCAAAATATGTGGTATTGTTTATTAAGAGAGTCCGTATCTTTCAAAAAAGATGCACTGCTTTCAAATGGCAAAGTGAAAGTGTTGAAAAAGATGCTTTACAATATGGAGAAAATCATGGTTGACCCTTGATGGGACTATACTTTTTTAATTACCTTTAAAACCAACAAACAGGAAATTTCAAATTACTGATAATCAATGAATTTAATTGAAAAAATAAGAGAGAAGGCCCGTAAGGATTGCCAGCGGATTGTGCTCCCTGAAGGGGACGAGGAGCGAACGGTTATGGCAGCAGATGCCATAATCAGGGAGAATTTGTGCATTGTTTACCTGATCGCAGATCCCGCTGAAGTGGAGAAGAAGGCCCACCAGTACGGATTGAAGAACCTGGAGAAAGCCACCATCGTTAATCCCAAAGATCATCCTAAAAAACAGGAGTATACGGAGTTGCTGTATGAGATCAGGAAATCGAAGGGGATGACCATGCAGGAGGCTGAACGGCTTGTGGAAGATCCCCTCTACCTCGGTACCCTGATGATTAAAGCAGGCGATGCTGACGGAGAGGTGGCAGGTGCCCGCAATGCCACCGGGGATGTGTTGCGACCCGCCTTTCAAATTGTGAAAACCTTGCCGGGAATTAGTATTGTCTCCGGAGCTTTTATCATGATGCTACAAGATCATTCTTTTGGAGAAGAGGGAGTGATCGTGTTTGCCGATGGAGCTGTGCATCCCGACCCTGATGAGCAGCAATTGGCAGAAATTGCTGTCGCTACAGCCGGAACCACCCGTTCCATCCTGGGATTTGAACCCCGGATTGCCATGATGAGCTTCTCCACCAAGGGAAGCGCCCATCATCCCATGGTAGATAAAGTGGTAAACGCAACCAAATTGGCCAAAGAGATGGATCCCAGCCTGATCATTGATGGTGAACTGCAAGCAGATGCCGCTTTGATCGAAACCATTTCCAGCAGCAAAGCACCGGACAGCCCCATCCAGGGAGATGCAAATGTTCTGATTTTCCCTGACCTTAATGTGGGTAATGTGGCCTATAAATTGGTGCAACGGCTGGCCAAGGCTGAAGCCATCGGACCGGTGCTTCAGGGAATGGCGGCACCCATTAATGATCTATCGCGTGGTTGTTCAGTAAGCGATATTGTCAACCTGGTAGCCATTACTTCAAATCAGGCAGCAGGATTACAAAGTGAAAAGGCGTAAGTGAAAAGGCGTAAGTGAAAAGTGAAAAGTCGAAAGAAATAGGATTATAATTATATATAACAGATTCATTTTCATGATTATATTAGTATTAAACTGCGGGAGTTCCTCCATCAAGTATCAGCTTTTTGAAATGGGTGAAAAGGCTGAAGTAATTGCCAAGGGTGTGGTGGAGCGAATTGGTTTTACCGATGCTGTTATTTCACATGTACCCACAGGAAAAGATAAATTTAAGCACATCACCCCCATCATGGACCACACCACAGGGATCAATTTGATCATGGCTGCATTGGTCAATAAAGAACATGGTGTGATCAATAAAATTGAGGAGATCTCAGCAGTGGGTCACCGGGTGGTGCAGGGAGGAGAGAAATATAAGGAGAGCGTACTGATTACCAAGGAGGTCATTCAGGACATTGAGGCATGCATTGACCTTGCCCCTCTTCATAATCCTGCCAACCTGAATGGAATCATTTCGGTGGAAAGCCTGCTTCCCGGACTTCCTCAAATAGCTGTTTTTGATACATCTTTTCACCAGAGCATGCCTCCCCATGCATACATGTATGCCATTCCTCGTGAGTACTATGAGAGATACGGGGTCAGGAAGTATGGATTCCATGGAACCAGTCACAAATATGTCTATAAAAAGGCCAGTGAGATCATGGGCAGGGATACCCGTGAGATGAAAGTAGTATCCTGTCACCTGGGGAACGGTGCATCCGTTTCTGCCATCGAACATGGAAGATCCATGGATACCTCCATGGGTTTCACACCGGTGGACGGTCTGATCATGGGAACCCGAACGGGTGATATCGATCCTGGGGTTCTGCTCTACCTGGCTGACAAGGAACATTTAAGCCTGAAGGGGATTAGCAACATGATCAACAAAAGAAGTGGGATGATGGGGATCTCGGAGATCTCATCAGACATGCGTGATCTGGAGTTAGCCTATTACGAAGGGAATGAGCGTGCCAACCTGGCACTGACAATGTTTGCTTACAGGGTGAAAAAATTTATCGGGGCCTATGCAGCCATCATGAACGGATTGGATTGTGTCATATTTACAGGAGGTATTGGAGAAAACGATTTCAACATCCGACGGATGATTGCGCAGAACATGGATTACCTGGGTCTCGATTTTGATGAACCCCAGAACCATGGAGTAAAAGGTGAAGATAAAATCATATCCAAACCCGATTCAAAAGTTACAGCCATGGTGGTAAAAACCAATGAGGAGCTAGTCATCGCGTCCGATACATATAAGATCCTCGAGAAGTGTTTCTAACCTGCCCTGTTTATAAGTTTGTGAACCCCGGAGGGCTCAACGTAGTTAGTTGTTAATGGGGCAGGCTAATAATCTGTTTCTTTTTCTTTGTAAATGGATAAATATATAACGATATGTTAACCAAACTCTCCCAGTTACGGGATTTAATTGATAAGGATCATAAACCCAAAAAGCTTGTGCTTGCAGCTTCAGAAGATGCTCATTCCCTGAATGCAGTCGTTGCTGCAGCCGAACAGAAAATTATCCGTCCCGTTCTTGTGGGCGATAAAGAGAAGACATTCGGCATGGCTGAAATCCTGAACCTTAAGATCAGTAAATACGAATTTATCGAGACAAAAAATCCGGTTGAATCGGTTATCGCATCTGTAAAAATGGCCCATGACGGAAAAGTCGATGTGTTGATGAAGGGGAAAGTGGGGACTTCAGATATGCTCCGAAGCGTGTTGAACAAGGAGTATGGACTTCGAACAGGCAAACTCCTCTCCCATTTTGCCTATTTTGAAGTGGAGACCTATCACAAACTTATTGCGGTCACTGATGTAGCCATGAATATAGCTCCTACCCTGACTGAAAAGATTGCGATCCTGAACAATGCTGTCAGGGTACTGAACAACCTGGGAATTGCCAAACCTAAAGTAGCTGTACTGGGTGCAGTGGAAAAAGTAAATACTGAGATGGATGCAACACTGGATGCGGCCCTGCTCTCCAAAATGAATCAGCGTGACCAGATCCTCAATTGCCTCGTGGACGGACCTCTGGCATTTGACAATGCGATCTCCGTTGAAAGTGCCAAACATAAGGAGATCAAAAGCGACGTGGCCGGTGATACCGACCTTCTGCTGATGCCCGATATTGAAGTGGGAAATGTTTTATACAAAACTCTGGTGTTCTTTGCCCGTGCGAAGGTTGCTTCTATGATCGTTGGCGCTTCGGTTCCTATTGTACTGACCTCAAGGTCCGATTCTGAACAGGCAAAATTCGATTCTATCCTTCTGGCAGCTGTGGCGGCCGATCATCACAAGAAAAGTTGAAAAACGGGCTAAAAAGCTGCTTAAAATGGATACCAATTACATATTAGCCATCAATCCTGGTGCTACTTCAACGAAAATTGCAGTGTATCATAGCAATAAATTCGTTTTTCTGAAAACAATCAGGCACAAAGAGGATGATCTTCAGGCCTTTAAAAAAACTACGGATCAACTGGAATTCAGAATGAGCCTGGTTATAAAAGAGGTGGAAGAGAATCATATTCCCTTTGATCAGATCGGAATGATCATTGCGCGCGGTGGATTAATTCATCCCATTGAATCAGGCGTATACGAAGTGAATGATGCCATGATCAGCGATCTGGAAAACGGGGTGATGGGCGACCATGCCAGCAACCTGGGAGGACTCATTGCCGACCGGCTGATCAATCAATTTCCGCAGGCGAAGGCTTACATTGCCGATCCGGTGGTGGTGGACGAATTACAGACCGTGGCCCGCATCAGTGGTCATCCCCAATTCAAGCGTATCTCTATTTTTCATGCCCTGAACCAAAAATCCACCGCCCGTACCTATGCCCATTCAAGGGGGATGGAATACGAGGATTTGAATCTGATCATTGCACACCTGGGTAGCGGCATTTCAGTGGGGGCACATAAAAAAGGGCGTGTCATTGATGTAAACAACGGCCTGGATGGAGAGGGTCCGTTTGGTCCTGAAAGATCAGGTACCCTGCCTACCGGGGCATTGGCCAGGTATTGTTTTGAAGGTGTTACCCTGAAAGAGGTGGAAAAAATGCTGGCAGGCAGTGGTGGTTTATTTGCTTACCTGGGGCATAAAGATGCGCACCAACTGGAAAAAATGGCCCGGGAGGGTGATCCGAAGGCCAGGTTGATCCAGGAAGCCATGGCATACCAGATCAGCAAAGAGATCGGAGCTATGTCAACGGTACTGGGTGGAGAGGTTCATGCCATTCTTATCACCGGGGGTATTGCCCATAATCCTGATGTAACGGGATATATCAAGGAGCGTGTGGGCTTTATTGCACCTGTATTTATCTATCCGGGTGAAGATGAGATGCGCGCCCTTGCCCTCAATGGTTCAATGTTGCTTAGTGGAAAGATATCTCCACGGGAATACTCCAGTGAAAACCTGGTCACCGGCCTGGATCTTGAAGACCTTGATAGCATCACGGGGTAGCAACGGAAACAGGCAGGATCTTTCCGTTGAAATATCCGGCTCCCTCCAGCGTAAACCATTTCATAAACCGGGCCATTTGGTCAGGCCCAAGTGGGGCTTTATAATCCGGAAATGATTCTGCCAGCATATCTGTCTGAACTGCACCTATTGCCAGCGCATTTACTTTTACACTTTCCTCTTTCAACTCCTCTGCAAGACACTCGGTAAGACTTCCAAGGGCAGCTTTGGAAGCACTATAATAGGACAATCCGCTGAACTTTCCACTCCCCTGGAAACCTGCCATGCTGGTGACATTGACCACATGTTTCAGGTTTGATCGGGACATTAGTGGAAGGCATATCCTGATCAGCTGAGCCGGAACGAAAAAGTTCACTTCAAACATATTCCTGGCATCCTGAATCTCTACCTGACGGAAGGGTTTCCTGATGAGCTGTCCGGCATTGTTGAAAAGTGCGTCAATGGTATCTGTACAGGCTCTGATCCTGGATACAAATTCATTTTCCAGATCGGTCAGGTCGGTCAGGTCAAAAGGAATGGCATGGGCAAGGGTCTTGCCCGCCTTTCGGTTACAACCCTCCACAATTTTTTCAAGTTCAGTCCGGTTCCTCGATACCAGCAGCACCTTGTGACCCGATTCTGTAAAGGATTGTGCCAGGGCAGCACCAATGCCCCTGCTGGCACCTGTAAGTAATATCACCATAACAGAAGAGTTTAGGGTATAAAAATATACCCTTTTGCCATCAATCAGCTATATTTTTTGCATATAATTGCATGGTGAACTATTTGGAGAAGATGATAAAGAGAGCTCTACTGATGCTCTTAATGGTTTTTACCTGTGCCACAGGGTCCCGGGCACAATCCGAAATGCCCGACCGAAAAGGCAAACTGTTTCTGGTCCCGGAACTGTGGCTCTCATTTGGAACCAGTACGTACATCGAGGTTGCTCCATTGTTGGGATACCACGTGAATGACAGGCTTTCAGTGGGACTGGGACCACACTATATCTACCAGTCACAGAAAGCAACCCCCTATTACCCCGTTTCATACCAGACTCATGTGTATGGCTTGAAAGGATTTGCACGATTTTCGCTGATCACCAATGCCGAACAGTTTCTCCCCATAAACCTCTTCAGTGACCTGTTTGTCCATATGGAATATGAAGGGTTGAGCCTGGAAAAAGCATACTATTACTCTCCATCGTACCCCGATGACGGGCGGTTTATTTACCAGGGTTTTTTGGTGGGTGGTGGATTCTCCCAACGTATTGGCATGTTCAATTCCATCTCCTTCACAGTCCTGTGGAACCTGAATGAATCCTCCAGATCACCCTATTCAAATCCGGTTTTCAGAATCGGCTTTAATACTTATTTCTAATGGAACAGTTAACTATGTTGAGCTCGATAGCTCGGTTTTCATCCAACGGACTGGTCATCACCGGTTCACTCATCGTAATCATCTCCTACCTGTTTAACCTCATAGCAAAGCGATCCAGCATTCCCAGCGTTCTGCTCCTGATTGTGCTGGGCATGGTGCTGCACGGGGTTGTTTCTGCCACGGGTATCGATTCGCCAAACCTTACTCCCATTCTGGAAGTGCTGGGGATCATCGGCCTGATCATGATCGTGCTGGAAGCATCCCTGGATCTGGAGCTTACGGGAGATAAGAGAAAGCTTATCTCCAGGGCCTTTTTTACAGCATTGGTGAATCTTCTGTTATCAGCAGTGCTGATTGCGGGAATTATTACAATCTACATCGATGTGGACCTCACCACCGGACTTCTTTATGCGGTGCCGCTTTCCATTATGAGTTCGGCCATCATCATTCCAAGCGTGGAGGCACTTGACAAAGAGAAACGGGAATACATGGTCTATGAAAGCACCTTTTCGGATATCCTGGGGATCATGCTTTTCTATTTCCTGATCAGTAGTCTCGAAACCGACAGCTTTGGACAGATGAGTCTGGCGGTCCTGCTGAATCTGACATTGACGGTGATTGTATCGTTGGCTGCCAGTTATTTCCTGATCTTTCTATTTCAGAAGATCACCACCGAATTGAAGCTCTTTTTACTGATCGCAGTCCTTATTCTGCTCTATTCACTAAGCAAGATGTTTCATCTTTCCAGCCTGCTGATTATCCTGGTATTTGGATTGATCCTTTCGAACCGCCATATATTCTTTCCCGGAAAAATGCGCAGGTTCCTGGATGAGGGGCATATGGTTACGATTTTTGACAACTTTAAGATGATCACCCTGGAATCTTCCTTTGTAGTCCGCACTTTCTTCTTCGTGATTTTCGGTTTTACCATCCTCCTTGCCAGCCTGCTTGATCTAAAAGTCTGGATGGTCAGTATCCTGATTCTTGGAGTCCTTTATGGGATCAGGTTTGCCTATTTTAAGCTGATCATAAGGAAAAATATCCAACCCGAGGTCTGGATGGCACCCAGAGGGCTGATTACCATCCTTTTATTCTTCTCCATCCCGGAAAACCTGGTGGTTGAGGAATTTAACACCGGGATTCTCTTGCTGGTTATTCTGGTCTCCAGCATTGTGATGTCAATTGCACTGATTCGATACAAACAGAGAACAAAGCAAGAGGTTGACACAGCGTTGACTGAAATAGAACCCGAAGCGTTGGTTTCAGATCCCCCAAAAACAGAGGATCCTGAATGAGTTTTGTGGACCTCTCTATAATTTCTTGTTAAATCTTGTGGTGTTGCAAACTCTCTCTTTAATAAGAGAGAAATTATTGCTTTCTTTGCACCTTCAAAAAACCGATAAAGATGATTGCAGATAAGAATAACGTGATTTCGATTGTATATGAATTGCGGTCAGGATCCAAAGACGGAGAAGTTGTTGAATCCCTGAATAGCAGTAATCCACTCACTTTCCTGTTCGGAACGGGTGGCCTTCTTCCCAAATTTGAAGAGAACCTGAGCGGACTTTCCACTGGTGATAATTTCGAGTTTTTGCTCAGGTCAGAAGATGCTTATGGTCCGGTGATTGAGAATGCCATTGTCCATGTGCCTACAACTGTTTTCGAAATCGATGGCAAACTCGATGAAAGCCTGATGAAGGTAGGAAATACGGTTCCTATGATGGATGCTGAAGGCAGGCGCCTGAATGGTAAGGTGATGGCTATCGAAGGAGATGCTGTACAAATGGATTTTAACCATCCCATGGCTGGGAATGATCTTCATTTCAAGGGTCAGGTGACCGATATTCGCAATGCAACTGACCAGGAGCTTTCTCACGGACACATTCATGGGAATGGTGATGGATGCGGCTGCGGCAGTAACGAGGGAGGATCGTGTAACGATGGATCATGCAATGATCAGCAAAGTCAGCAAGACCAGGGCTGTGGTTGCGGTTGTTAAAATGCTTTCCGAACGCTAATCAATTGAGAACCGGTCGGCATCTTTCCAGACTGGAAATTTTTTTCTGAGTTCCCTTATTTTATCCATGTCTAAAGTACAGGCCTGAATTCCCGGCTTATGATCCAATCTGTGAATCACATTTCCTAAAGGATCACAGGCGCAGGTGCCCCCGGCATGATCTACCCCCAGGCCATCTCTCCCCACGCGATTCACCCCTAATACATAAGCCTGATTCTCCATGGCCCTGGCCGGTAACAGTGTCTCCCACACCTGTTGTCTGGGTGCTGGCCAGTTTGCCACATAATACAGCACATCATAATCCCCCTGGTTCCTGCTGAAAACAGGAAACCTCAGGTCATAACAAATCTGAGGCATGAAGCGGAACGAACCCAGGGTAAAGATCGCCCGCGATTTACCTGGATTGAAATTTTCATCCTCCCTTCCCATTCTAAAAAGGTGACGCTTGTCATAATGCCCTTCAATTCCTTTAGGGGAGATCCAGAAAAGACGGTTATAAATGCGTCCATCCTCCCGAATGATCACACTTCCGGTTATATGAACTTGCTTCTCAGAGGCAATCTTTTTCATCCAGCTTACGGTATTTCCATCCACCTCCTCGGCAAAACGATCAGACTGCATGGTAAACCCTGTGGAAAAGGTCTCCGGTAACATGATCAGGTCAGTTCCCGGGGGTATTTCCATCAGTAACTTATCCAGATTTTCCAGATTGGCATTTACATCTTCCCAATGCATGTCGGGTTGCACCTGGCATACAGAAATTTGCTCCTTCATTCCGACAATATTACATAATAATTCGTTTACTTTAACTTAACATAAATTTAATATTGGATGTTTCTATAAACTCTATTTTTGGATTTAAATAACAATTACTTTCCATGGAAGCATATTATATTCTCATCGTTGCTGTTCTTTTTCTTCTTGCCATCTCCGACCTTATTGTGGGTGTCAGCAATGACGCAGTCAATTTTCTCAATTCTGCCATCGGTTCAAAGGCTGCCCCTTTTAAGATTATTTTAGCAATTGCAGCAGTTGGAGTCCTTGTGGGAGCTGTCTTTTCCAACGGGATGATGGAAGTAGCCCGAAAAGGGATATTTAATCCGGAATATTTTGCTTTCAATGAGATCATGATCATTTTCCTGGCCGTCATGCTAACGGATATTTTGCTGCTGGATTTTTTCAACACCATCGGTTTGCCCACTTCCACCACTGTATCCATTGTATTTGAGATTCTTGGATCGGCTGTGGCGGTTTCCTTGTACAAAATCACCAGATCCGATCTGCTTGCTGACAAAGTGGGCACCTATATCAATATCGAAAGTTCTGTCATGATTATTGTGGGTATATTCCTCTCAGTGATCATCGCTTTTACTGTGGGAATGATCGTCCAATGGATTGTAAGGTTCGCGTTCTCCTTTAATCTAAAAAAGACTTACAAATACTTTACCGCCGTCTGGGGCGGATTTGCCATCACAGCGATCCTCTATTTCCTCCTGATCAAAGGTGCCAGAGGATCCACCCTGGTTTCAGCAGATATGCTGGCTATTATTAAAGCCAATACCACAAGAGTTTTACTCGTCAGTTTTCTTGGTTGGACCATCCTGTTTCAGCTCATGGTCTCTTTTACACGAATCAATATCCTGAAAATTACAGTGCTTGTGGGAACTTTCGCGCTTGCCATGGCCTTTGCCGGAAATGACCTGGTGAATTTTATCGGAGTGCCCCTGGCAGGATTTGAGTCATTTAAAGCCTTTATGGCCTCAGGTAGCGCCGATGCCGGGGGATTCCTGATGTCGGCGCTGCGCGAGCCGGTCAACACCCCCATCTATTTCCTCATTGCCGCCGGGATGATTATGGTGTTAACCCTGCGATTTTCAAAAAAAGCAAAGTCTGTAACAGCTACGACCATCGATTTAAGCCGTCAGGGAGAGGGATCAGAGCGTTTTGCATCCACCTCTTTGGCCAGGTTTATCGTCAGGAGATCGGTTGAAATGAGCAACGGAATGGGTAAAGTCACCCCCCGTCCGGTCTTAAATTTCGTAAAGGCAAGGTTTGATGCAGAAAAGTACCAGGATGATAAACAGGAGAAGCTTGCCTTTGACCTGATACGTGCATCGGTGAACCTGGTGGTGGCCAGTATTCTGATTGCCATTGGTACCTCTCTTAAACTTCCACTCTCCACCACCTATGTAACTTTCATGGTGGCCATGGGAACCTCACTGGCCGATGGTGCCTGGGGAAGAGAAAGTGCAGTGTACCGCATTACCGGGGTACTGACTGTGATTGGGGGATGGTTCTTTACTGCTTTCAGTGCTTTCCTGGCCTCATTCCTGATCGCTTCCCTCATCTTTTTCGGAAAACTACCGGTTATTCTTATCCTTCTCGGACTTGCCATCTTTATTTTACTAAGGACTCATGCCTTTCACAAAAAGAGGGCTGAGAAAGAGGAGCGGCTCGACAGTCTGATCATTACGGCTTCATACGAGGTCCTTAAATCATGTGATGATGAGGTAAGGAGTTCAATCATCAAAGTGTCAAAGATACTCTACCTTACCTACACCAATTTCTTCAAGGAGAAACACAAAGAGCTAAAAGGCCTCAAAAAGGAATCCAAACAACTGGGTAAAGAGATTAAGAAGATCCGTGAAAAAATACCTGAAACGCTTAAGAAATTTGAGGAGACCGAACTTGAGAGGGGTCACCATTATGTACAGGTAGTTGACTATCTGAAGGAGATGAGCAACTCTCTGATGCATATTGTTCAACCGGCATTTAACCACCTGGATAACAACCATCCTCTTGATAAAGAGCAGGTCGAGACATTGAAAGATTTCAATGAAAAAGCCAGTGAATTCTTTAACCTGGTTATCAATATCCTGAAAAGCAGGAATTTCGATCATCTGAATGAGTTGGTACAACGTCGTGATGAGATGATCAATATGGCCAATGATATCCTGCGCACCAGGATAAAGATTCTCAAAAAAACCCAGAAGGGTGTGAAGGTAAGTGTCACCTATATGGAGATGCTATCTGAGACCAAAAACCTGTTTCTAAATGTGGTTCAACTGGTCAAGGCAGATGCAAACCTGGTGGACTCCATCGTACACGATAAAAAGAATAATGAAGAGGAGACTGCGTTGTAAGAATAGAGTACAAGGCAAATTGCAATGATCAGGAATCTACATATTTGTAGCCAATCCCTTTCACCGTCTTAATGGTATTGTCTCCAAGTTTCTCGCGTAGTTTGCGAATATGAACATCAATGGTCCTGTCGCCTACCACAATGTTTTCTCCCCAGACCCTGTCAAAGATCTCATCCCGGGTAAAAACTTTTTCTGGTTTGGAGATGAGAAGCGAGAGGAGCTTAAACTCCTTTCTTGGAAGCGAAATATCCTTCCCCTTCTTTATGACCAGGTACCGCTCCTTATCAATGACCAAATCTCCGGAAACAATTTTGTTTTCTGATCTGGTGTCGGAATCTTTGATTTTCACACTGCGCCTCTTCAACAGGGCCTTTATCCGGCTCACCAGCACCTTGGGTTTGATGGGTTTGGTAATGTAATCATCTCCTCCGGCTTCAAATCCTGCAATCTGCGAATAATCCTCTCCCCTGGCAGTTAAGAATGCAACCAGTGTATCTGCCAGTTCCCCGTTTGCACGGATCTCCTCACACGCCTGAATACCATCCATATCAGGCATCATCACATCCATAAGCACAAGGTGTGGACGGATTTCTGCAGATATTCTTACCGCCTCCCTGCCATTGGAAGATGTGAAAATTTTAAATCCTTCATTGCGAAGATTATAACTAAGGAATTCGAGAACATCCTTTTCATCATCGACCAATAAAATCCTGTAATCACTCCAGTTCATCAGATCCAGATCATTGATTATTGAATGGCAAGGCCAAAATACATCATAAAATCAGGTTTTGAAAATCAGTTCTTTAACTTAATGTAAAATCATTGTTATCTCTATATGAAGTTTTCGGTTTCGATCCATATATTTATGCTAAAATGATTCCAGATTCTTATCATTGCCACACTATTAAAATCCAATAATGAAATATCTTCTGATCCTGTTGCTTTTCCTCTCTGTTCCATTCATTGTCAGTGCCCAGACAACAGACACGATACCTCCTCCGGGAAAAGTCTCCGCCAAGATATTTACCCATATTAACTACAGCCTTGACCGGGATAATCCATCCACCTCTTTTGAAGTACGACGGGCCTATTTTGGGTATAAACGTTCCCTTGACGATCATTTCTCTGCTGAGGTAAAGCTGGACATCGGTAGTGTGGATGATCTCTCGGAATTCAGTCTTATCAGGCGATACACCTACTTCAAGAATGCATACCTGTGCTATAGCAACGGGAGTGTAAAAACATGGTTCGGTCTGTTTGATATGTTACAATTCAAAGTGCAGGAGAAATTCTGGGGCTACCGCTATCTCTATAAGTCATATATGGATGAATACAGGTTTGGATCCAGTGCCGATCTTGGAGCAGGTGTTCAGTATTCACCTTCCGAACTGTTCAGCACTGATCTGATTATCAGCAATGGAGAAGGGTATAAAAATCTCCAGTTTGACAATGCATACAGAGTGGGAGCAGGAGTCACTCTAAACCCGATAGCCGGACTCACACTGCGAACCTATTACACCATTCATACTTCTGAAACACCCCAGATGATTTTTGCAGGATTTGCCGGTTACAGGTTTAAGAAATTCAGGCTGGGTGGGGAGTATATCTGGCAAAAGAACTACAGGTTCAATAAGGATCACAACCGCAATGGATATTCAGTTTATTCCACATTTATTTTTTCTGAAAAATGGGAAGTGTTTGCCAGGTATGACCAGCTCTATTCAAATATCCTTCCTGAAAATGAGATCCCATGGAACCTGGCCAATGATGGTAGTGCCATCATCAGTGGTGTGCAATTTACACCCATTGAGTATGTGCATGTATCCCTCAATTACCAGGATTGGGTGGAGTATGCAGAGAATGGGGGTACTGAACCCTTCATCTACCTCAATTTTGAAATCATTTTTTAAAGTCCACTCCCATAGCCTACTCCCATGCATTTTAAGCTGCCCAATATCAATTACCTGACGCTCCTAACGCTCCTGACGCTCCTAACCCTGCTATCCACTTTTTCTGCCTGCAGAAAGAGCGACTATATTATTGAAAATAAGGAAATAATCACCGACCAGGGCGGTGGTACAGGTACAGTTACCTGGAGCAGCGATAAGCACTATCTGCTCAACGGATTTGTATTTGTCAACGATGGTCAAACACTGACCATAGAAGCAGGAACCGTAATCAGGGCCTGTTCCGGAGAGTGTGGTATGTCCAGTGGGTTGATCGTTGCACGGGGAGGAACGATTATCGCTGAAGGCGAGAAGAGCAATCCCATCATCTTTACTGTGGAAGGAGATGACCTCAATGGAAGCGTACCGGTGGAGGATCGTGGACTCTGGGGAGGTGTGGTTATCCTTGGCAATGCCACCATCAATACGGAATCGGGTGAAGATCTGATTGAGGGAATCCCCATCAGCGAGCCAAGGGGAATCTACGGGGGCTTTGACGATGATGACAATTCGGGGATCCTCCGTTATGTATCTATCCGTCATGGAGGTAGCAATATCGGGGAAGGCAATGAAATTAACGGATTGACCCTGGGCGGTGTAGGCCGTCAGACCATCATTGACCATGTGGAGGTGATCTCCAATGCCGACGATGGTGTGGAATTCTTTGGGGGAGATGTAAACTGTAATAACCTGGTGGTGGCCTTCTGCGGGGATGATGCTTTTGACATGGACCAGGGCTTTCATGGAAAGGGTCAGTTCTGGCTGGCCATCAACTCTCCTGATTCTGATAAATGCATAGAGATCACAGGTGGTCTGAAACCGGTTCCCGCTCTGCCTGATCATATGCCGGTTATTTACAATGCTACGTTAATCAGGGAGAGCGATACGGAGAGTGGACCCTCTGTTGATTTCTCAGATTATGGCGGAGGTTTTCTGAAAAACTCCATACTGCTACATGCAGGTGAAGGGATTTCCATTGGCCATACCGACAGGTCAGGTGATTCCTATTCACTTTTTAAAAACGGAAAGCTGTCCCTGGAGAATAACATCCTTTATCCCGGAGAGAATCCTGCTCCGGCATTGTATGCCTATTCGGAACTGGGAGCTGATGTTTCGGCTGAAAACGTCATACTGGCCGACTCACTGACCGCATGGGAAACCAGTTATGAGGATCCTGGGGTCTCAGCTTCAGATGGCTATTCGCTGCTACCTCCCACCACAGAATTTGAAAATATGGCACCCTATTCCAACGGATGGTTTGAAGAGGTAACATTCAAAGGGGCCTTCGGCTCCAACAACTGGATCGAGGGATGGACCCTGCTTAGCCGTTTTATGCCATCAAGATGATCCCTCATTTCATGATTTAATATAATGCACTTCAGCAAGATCAATATATTTGCCGACTTCAATGATAATTTTATGTATAGTTAAAAAATACCTATATTTGTTTATTAATTTTAACTATAATTAAAAGAATATGCCTGAATTGATCAAGCGCGAGTTATATCTGAAAAAGATTACTCCATATATGGGTAAACCGATTATCAAGGTTTTTACTGGCCAAAGAAGAGTAGGGAAAAGTTATTTAATGCTACAGACCATTGATCAGGTACCGCACCAGAACCCGGATTGTAACATCATCTATATCAATAAAGAGAAGCACGAGTTTGATCATATCAGGGATTATCATGACCTGCTGAATCATATCTCGGAGAAATCTGTGGATGGCCAGAATGCCGTTTTTATTGATGAGATTCAGGATATTGATCAGTTCGAGAAAGCGTTGAGGAGCTTATACAATGAACCCGGTTATGATTTGTACTGTACCGGTTCCAATGCAGATATGTTATCCGGAGAGCTGGCCACATACCTGAGCGGCCGATATGTGGAAATAGAAGTGCACGCGTTGACATACCGGGAGTTTTTACTTTTCCATCAAATGGAAAACAATAGCAACTCGTTAAGTATATATTTGCGGATAGGGGGGTTGCCAAATCTGATTCATTTGAGGCAGGAGGATGAAATCATATTTGATTATCTGCGCAACATATATGCTACCATATTGTTCAAGGATGTCATACGGCGGTACAATATCAGGAATGTTTCATTTCTGGAGAATCTAGTACTGTTTCTATCCGATAATGTTGGAAGTATCGTTTCGGCGAAAAAGATCAGTGATTTTCTTAAATCACAGCAGATTAAGATCTCCCCCAACGCTGTAATGGATTATCTGTCCTATCTTTGCAATGCATACTTTATCAGTAAAACGCGTCGGCAGGATCTGGCTGGAAAGAAGATCTTTGAGATTGGTGAGAAGTACTTTTTTGAAGATACCGGACTTCGAAACAGCATTGCCGGCTATAAGGCCGGTGATATTGGAAAAGTGTTGGAGAACGCGGTTTATGCTCATCTGAGGAGTTCAGGGTATACAATTCATGTGGGTGTCTCAGGGAGCCGGGAAGTTGATTTCGTGGCTGAAAGACTGGGAGAGAAAGTATATGTACAGGTTTGCTATCTGTTACAGGATCAGACAACTGTTGACAGGGAATTCGGGAATCTTCTTGCCATAAAGGACAATTACCCCAAATTCGTGGTCAGTATGGATGAAGTTTTCGGCAAGAATACCTACCAGGGAATCAGGCACATGCATATCAGAGATTTTCTCTATTCGACTGAATTTTCGTCTACTGGCGAAGTTGCTCACCCTTAGTTCCCGGAATATCTCTAATAAATATCAGCTGATGTTTTCTTCCTCTGCCTGTGAGAATGATATAAAGTAAAAGATTCTATGTCAGGTGTTCCGGCCGTATCAGGTCAAAAACCGTCTTCACCGGGGAGAAGGTTTCGATTGGTACCTCAACAAAAAGGGTAAGCCAGTGAGCCATGGATCCGTTCCACAAACCCGGGAGCTCAAGTGCTTTCAGGGACTTCCCTCCTACCGATTTTTCTGAGATGAAACCCGTATTATGGTCCACAAACCGTGTGAGGTTGAACTTATTCCCTCTGAAATCTCTGGTGCTGCAAACCAGGTCAACCGGATTGAAATGGGTGGATTGCTGAACCATAGCGGCTTTTTCAGGTTCATCCAGATCGATTTGTGAGGATTCCACAATCTGAAGGGTGATCTCACCCGATTCTGAGCGAACATAGAACGGGCCGCCTCCCGGTTCTCCTTCATTCTTCACCATTCCGCATACCCTGATAGGCCGGTCCATGGTTTTAATCAGCCACTGCTTCAGATCGGGAGCATCCCAGCTTTCCAGCTGGTCAGGAATGGCGATTCCCAGACGTTCATGAAGAAAGTGAACCATGCTATCGAGCCGTGTCTTCTCCACACGCTCCTCCCCGGTCAGTTGCTTCAGGTAATAAAACACCTTTGACCGAATCTCCAGCAGTACTCCACCCAGGACCTGTTTATAACCCACCCTGATATCCATGCACCGGTCAGGTGCAATATTATCAATGTTACTGACAAACAAAATATCAGAATGAAGTCCATCCAGGTTTTGAAGCAGTGCACCATGTCCTCCGGGTCTGAATAGCAAAGAACCATCGGGGTTCCGAAAAGGCTCATTGTGAGGATCCACGGCAATGGTGTCGGTTTCCGGTTTTTGGAATGAGAAGGAGAGATCAATACTCAGACCGGTTTCCTTCTCAATTTGCGGAAGAACCCTGGCAGCCTCTGTCTGGAATCCATCCAGGTGTGTCGGCGAAACTGTCAGATGTATCCTCAGGATCCCATTTCTGCTACCACAATATCGGGCCGCTTCCCGAACATGTTCCTCAAAGGAAGTCCTGCGGTCCTTCTTACTGTATTTATGAAATTTCAGCAATCCTTTTGGTTTACTGCCATAATTAAGACCTTGATCGCCCAGGATCAGCTCTAAAATCTCGGCACCGGTCAGCTCCTCAGAAAATTTCAGGTCCTCATAGAACGGATACCCTTTCAACTGATTAAAAAAAGCACCAATCTCCGGATCCGATTCGACCCATTTTTGTTGTTCAGCCACTGTTTTTCCTTCAAGCTTTTCAAGAGCGCCATAGAGAGATTTAAACATTCGTGTAGCAGCGCCGGATGCCGGAATAAACCGGGTGATTTGAAAATCGGGTCCATTCTGTTGGAAAATATCCCGGTAATGATTCTCATCCCCATCAGTAAGGCAGATGATCCCCCGACCGGGCGTGGCTGGAGTGGAGATATCGGCAGATGGAAAACCGGTATTGAAATATTTGATCTGCCGGTTAATATCATCGATCCTGATTCCTTTTTTCCGGATCTGCTGAAGGTCTTTCTGATTGAACATATTAAGGCTTTGTTTTATAACGTCAGTCGCGAGTAAATGTTTATTTGGCTTTTGCTGTATCTCTGCCAGCCTGCAGTGCTGATATATTCAGCTGAACAATCTCCTCCCCCTTCCGTCCAAATAGGGTACCCAGGGCCCCTTCCAGACGCTCCGGGGAGAGTCCAAGCTGCTCCGTTGCCGCCCCCAGTATCACCATATTGGATACCTTCTGTGAACCAAGGCCCTTTGCGACTTCAGAAGCATCGATGATGATATGGTTCTTCACCTGATGAATGGCCTCAAACAGTGCCTCATGGGAAGGATAATCCTCAATATTCTCATAGGTTTTGCTGCTGGTAACCACCCAACCTTCATCCGAAAGGTATGGAAGGTAACGCAGGGCTTCCATGGGTTCCACGGAGAGGATCATATCACAGTTTCCTTCCGGGATCAGATCCGATGCTATGGGTTTATCTGAAATCCTTAAGTGGGATTGTACTGCCCCACCGCGCTGACTCATGCCATGTACCTCGGCCTGTTTCAGATGAAGTCCCGATTCAACAGCAGCCATCCCGATCACAGCCGCAATAGAGAGGATCCCCTGTCCCCCAACCCCCGCCAATATTATATCCCTTTTCATACTTTTACCTTTTACTCTTTCTAACTTTTACTCTTTCTAACTTTTACCCTTTCCCACTGTCTGTATACACTCTCGTTGTGCAATGATTACCGAAACACCCTGGTAACGCAGTTCCTGAGCCATGAGCTCTCTGTTTTTCTCATGGTGCTTCCGCAGCGGATTCATCACCCTGAGATGCTCCTGTTCCACCCCAATCCCTTTACATATCTCCACCAAACGATTGGTAGCATGAGATTTCTGTCCACCGGTCATTCCCGTAGTTGAATTGTCCGAGATAATAATGGTTACCGGTGTCTGCTCAATCACTGCATCCAACAAACCTGTCATCCCCGAATGGGTAAAGGTGGAATCACCGATCACAGCGATGGATGGATGCAGTCCCGCATCGGAGGCGCCCTTTGCCATGGTGATCGAAGCTCCCATATCCACGCAGGAATTAATGGCATTGTAAGGAGGCAAAGCTCCAAGGGTATAGCAACCTATATCGGAAAATACCCTGCCCGGACTATACTCCTTCAGAGCCTCATTCAGTGCATTGTACACATCAATATGACCGCATCCTTTGCACAGAGCAGGGGGTCTGTTTTTTACGATTTCCGGTATCTCGCGGGGAGTTCCCACAGGGATACCCAATCCCTTCTTTACAATGGCCGGATTTAATTCTCCATCACGGGGTAAGGTCCCATTCAGTCTGCCATTAATGGCATAGTTGTTCTCAAGAATACCCGTTAAAGATTCCTCCAGCATGGGGGCCCCTTCCTCAAACACAATAACTTCCTTTACTTCGCTGATGAAATCGTTGAGGGTTTTCGGGGAGAGAGGATACTGAGATATTTTAAGTACAGGATGATCCAAATCTGCTTCTTCAGCCACCTCGCGGTAGTAGTTGTAAGCGAGCCCGCATGCAATCACCCCCCGGCTCTGATCACTCCCCTGCTCCACACGGTTTACACCCGATTCTTCTCCCTCAATCACCAGCTTATCCTGTGTCGAAATCAATGACTTATACTTCTTCCTGGCCAGGCTGGGCAGGAGGATAAACTGCTTCAGATTAGCGGGTAGTTTTAATTCGTTCTCTCCCATGATCTCACTCTTTTCAACTGCCGATCTGGAGTGGGCCAGACGGGTAGTGATCCTGAGCATCACAGGCAGTGCGAATTTTTCCGAAAGTTCAAAGGCATAACGGGTCAGGTCATAAGCCTCCTGCTGATTGGAGGGTTCCAGCACCGGGATCATGGCAAACTTACCATAAAACCTCGAATCCTGCTCATTCTGAGAGGAATGCATGGATGGATCATCGGCCACCACCACCAGCAATCCTCCGTTTACACCTGTCATACCAGCGTTTATAAAGGCATCGGCAGCCACATTCAGTCCCACATGTTTCATACAGACCATGGCACGCTTGCCGGCATAGGACATTCCCAAACCGGCTTCCATGGCTGTCTTTTCATTGGCTGACCAATCGGCATGCACACTCCTGCTAAGCGCATCTTTCGATCGCTGAATATATTCGGTGATCTCTGTGGAGGGTGTTCCCGGATAGGCGTATACACCCGAAAGTCCCGCATCCAGGGCTCCCTGTGCAATCGCTTCATCCCCCAGCAATACAAGCTTTGACATGAACAACAATTTTTTAATGTTGCTCAAAATTATACAAAATAAGTACGGAGTTTTGCTATTCTATAACATGGTCAGGATGCATTCACATGATCAAGACGTGATCGTAATCACAAGCCTGCGGGAGCCACCATGGTTCCTGAATTCACACAGATATATCTAAAAAGGATTGACCCTAGTATGATTAATATTAACTTAGAACTGTAAAAAACGATAAAGATGGCTATGAAAAATCCTTTTATCCCGTTTGTCTTTGTTCTGTTTGTCTCATGTGATACCGGTGATCATGGGAATAGGTACATTGTATAACATGTTCCGTTGGAGAGTATTATTATTATAGACGGAGTTTTAGATGAAGAGGTTTGGCAAAAGGCTCAGTCTGAAACCGACTTCTCATTTCCCTGGGAAAACACCACACCACCTGGAACGGAGTTTCGGGCAGTATTCAGCGATAACAATTTATTCTTCTCATTCCGGGTACATGACGATGAGGTAGTATTGAAAGATACTATTGGTAATGAGGAAGAGCTGATGGAAGAAGACCGGGTTGAACTCTATTTCAGCCCGGATGATCAAATGCGTCATTATTATTGCATCGAAATAGATGCTTTAGGACGTGTATTGGATTATGAGACAATCTACCATCGCCAGTTCAATTTCTCCTGGGATTGGGAAGGATTATCTTCCGCTGGATTATTAACCGATGAGGGTTATATTGTAGAAGGAATGATTCCATTGTCATCTCTGAAATCATTAGGCATGCCTGTGGGAGAGGAAGAGAATTCGATCCATACAGTTCCGGGCCCAGTTTCATCGAACAACCAGTGGTACAATTGTAGAGCGCTGGTTAAGTTGGATTGATCCAAATATCACTGAAGAGGATTTTCACGTACCATCTTCTTTAGGAGAGTTTGTATTTGAGAGGTAGAGAGTACATTTCCCAACACCTACATATTAAACAGAGAAATACAGTTATGCTAACCTTGATTTTACAGCCTGTTGGAACAGGAGTGTCAAGCGGACCATACAAAATGAAAAACTACTCATATTTACCTTCTTCTTTGATCCATCGTTCAGCAAAACGTACATATTTAATTGTTTCAGGATCAGGTATTTTATAATACATATGATAACTATATATTACATGGATCATTCCATCCTTTCCCTGGATAATGGAGGGGTAGGATGACTTAATCCTTTGATCTATATTTTTATCGGCTTGATCGAGTTCAATATGGCGGGTATATTTCCATGTTTTGCCTTCATCTTCGGAAATGGAGACAGCCAGTGAATACCTTCCATCTTCCAGATCGTTATAAGCCAGCACCCAATGACCGTTCGACAGGGTGAATGCATAGACTTTTTCATTATACCTGTGGAATATCTTATCAAAGGCGTATGCATCTCCTTTCATAAGATCCTTAATGAGTGCCTGATCACTAATGGTTGTTGCCAATTACAGGGATTTAAGCTTTGTTAGCAAATATATGTTTTTTTACAATAGCTCTTTTTGTGGAGGGTGTTCCTGGGTAGGCATATACCCCCGAAAGTTCCGCATCCAGGGCTCCCTGTGCAATGGCTTCATCCCCTACATGCCATTTACATCAAATCATTTAATGAATAGGATGAATATTTATTTCTCTCGGCATTTGCTAATCTATTTAGCTCATTTTTTGCTTGTATCTCAATCCACAGCATCGGATTATGATTGAACAATCGACCGAAAATCAATGCCAAATCATAATTTATTGTTCGTTCCCCATTAATCAACTTACTCAGATTTGATGGTTTTATACCAATATACTCTGCAAATTGCTTTTGCTGAATATGTAACGATTTTAAGATTGTCTTTAGAAATTCTCCTGCTGATTTAACTTCACTTTTATCTGAGTTTAAATAATCCTCCATTTGATATTTGAGAGTCAATAAATCAATTCTCCTTTTCTGATTATCAGTGCGTTTTCTTGATTTTTGTAATAAAATAGCCTGAAA
>JBDLIX010000021.1:0-43166 GCA_039714655.1 Bacteroidota bacterium | reverse complement strand
GAATGAGGGAGAAAATATATTAGAGATTGAGGTGACAAACTTGTCGTCCAACCGCATCAGGGATCTGGAAAGGAGCGGAATTGAATGGAAAAACTTCCATAACATCAATATGGTAAACCTCCATTATAGGAAGTTTGACGCAACAGGGTGGGATCCCATGCCAAGTGGATTGACGGAGAGTGTCACCATTACTCCACTCGGTACAAAACCTTATTGATCCCTGGGGGACCAGAAGATGCCCCGGTTCATCACTCCTCCGATTTCTGCATCGTTCCAAATACGGATGGCAATGGTGTTTTTGCCGGGCCATATGGCTTTGGTTACATCCATCTCGAAATCGTTCTGACTCATCCACCAGATGGTGTGTGGCTTATGCCCTATATATTCGCCATTTACCCAAACCCATGCCTCATTGAGCGCTTCACCTGTAAAGTGTATACTCCTGCCGGTGAACTCATCGGGTAGATCGATGGTAAAGCGATACCAGCCATAACCATCGTAATCGTGGCCTGCGGAGTCTTCCGGTTCATCTTGTTGATCCCAGGTATAGAACGTGTTCTCTGTACCCCACTTATTGTCATCGAGCCCGGGCAGGTACCACTCGCTGGTAACACCCACATTGAAGCGGTCCCGTTTGAACTTTGTCTCCATGGGTACCGGTGCTACCAGATCACCCTCTGTCCCGTCGGTCCGGGCAAGGAGTTTTTCATAGTGAAGCTTACGGCCCAGGGTGAATATCCGCCCCCTGTGCGTCTGCCCGCCCTTGGGGACCAGGAATATTGAAATATCGCTGAGCTCGTTGCGTGCAGCAATCATCCTGTCGGCACATGCAATCGCCTCCCGGTAATTGAGATTCTTCACCGCCTCTTCCATTTGTGTTACGTTTTCAAAGTTCCCGGCAATCAGTTCAAAGGCATGGAAACGCTCACGCTGCTGTGCAGTCATTTTGGCCTTACGGGCTTTCTCCACATGCTTGTGAATGGACCTGCTGAACTCGGCGGTATAGAGGTGGTTGACCAGCCATGACTCATGCACATGGGCCGTGCTCTTCAACAATTGTACCTCGCAGGCATCCCACCAGGCCTGGATATGGGGTCCGGCTTCTTCTCCGAAAAAGGTATTGTAAAAATCCTTTTTGAGCCCCTCCACATGGGAGTCAACATCCCACATAAGCTTTGCCGAAGTATAGTAGCTGATCCAGGTAGACATCATGGTGGCACGTCCCTCGCGAACAAATCCAACCAGCCCGATATCCTTGTATATCTTTGCATTTATCGCAAAATTGGCCACATCACGCTCAGGTTCGAATTGGCTGCCCAGCATGCCGGGGTTGTAGTCATAGAGGTAGAGAAAATCGGATAAACGTCTCCAGTGCTTCATCACTTTAACGAACTCCTGGCGGCGCCAGCAGCCCGGATCATTGTTGGGGTGGATCACACAATTGGAGATCGGGGTGATCTGCACCGTTGCATTGGGCGATAGTCCCATTCCCTGGGGCGGCATATCGGTCAGATTGTAGGAGCCATAATCCATAAACCTGTCGGGAAACTCAGCCGCCACCTTGTTTCTGAAAGCATTGATCTCTTCTGAGATCAGGGGCAGGTTGATATAGCGTGGGAAATAGAAATTCTGACTTAATGCTTTGCACTTCTCGCAATGGCAGGAGCTATGCTGCCCGTCGGGTGGACCAAAGCCGATTCCGGTTTCTGTGATACAGCCCGTCCTGGGCCTCTTACCGGCCACTTCTTCTTTGAGGTTTTTGATAAACTCGGCCACCATCTCATCATTGGAGAGGCACAAAGCTGCATGCCCCGGATGAGTCTCTTTGGTTATATACCTGCTGCCATCCACCCCAACGGCATAGAATTCGGGATGGGATTCGGCATATTCTGCAGGGGGAAGAACGCGTCCCATGGTGCCGTCGCCGCTCCCGACCCCTCCGTACATGTCGCCGGGCTTGGCATGAGGTCCGCTGAAACCAACCCGCATGGCCCAGACCTTGTACTCCTCACGTTCCGGAGCATCCCAGCGAAAATTGAACCAGCTACCAAGCCAGATATTTCTCAATGGAAAGTCCGGTTTGGAATGGATATCCAGTTCGGGGAGGCTCACGCTCTTCTTCTCCGGGATCACCTCTCCCCACTCTCCCGGGAAGTACCAGCGGCATCCGAGCTTTTCCAGGAGGGCATAGGCGGCATACAGGTTCCCGTGAAACGGGCCGTCGCCGTTACCGCCAACGAAAACATGCTGGCCCTTGCTCTTCAGCACATAGCCCTCCTCTTCATAGATCTCCGGGCGGATTTCCGGGTTGAATCCTTCAGGGATCGTTACGCCCTCCCTCTTGGCAGCATCGGTATTACCCACATAGATGTGTACAGAACGTCCTTCCGGAAGCGGAGTTCCCTCTTTGACCAGCGGCAGTTCCACCCCACTCATCTTTTTAATGAAGTACTGGATTTCAGAAGCTGCCTTTTCAGTATCTCCTGTCTTGTTATCTTTCCGGGCAACAACAATGACCGCCTTGCCCTTCCCTCTTTTTACCAGGTCGCAGGTTTGCGGGTAGCTCACCAGCCCTGCCATAAACAATACTACTATAACCAATACTGATCGTTTCATGGGATTTTAATTATATGATCTAGACCGGATTATTCATCCAGCTTGAGATTGTAAACGCTGATGGCATTGCCCCGGAACATGGCGATTGCCACATCCTGTGCCACCTCCTCAGTCATCCGGCCCGACACCACCCGTTCTGCAAGCACCTGGGCCACCAGTGAACGGTTGTATTCCGTCACCCCCGCCGATTCTTCAATGCTCCTGCAATCGCCTCCCCCGGCAAATATTTTGTTGTAGGGAGCCGTGTCGAGGCATTCATGCAAGCCAATGGCCGCCATGGTCCGGGACACCCCCGGAAGTCCCACAATATCCACATACACATTGGGATGGGATGCGGCCAGGACAGCTGTCTGTGCATACCACGACACCCCGCCATGAAACAGGACCATTTTGGTGTCCCTGTGTGCGGCAATAAACGGTTCCAGTAACTGCGGCTCCGTCCGGTCCAAATTTCCCCCGCCGGCCAGCAAACCCGTATGGATCTGCAGGGGCAGGTCATATTCGGCACATTTGTCAGCTACAAAATGATACATGAAGTCCTGCACCTTCTTTTCCTCTGCCGGAGAGAGCTCCCCTCCCTTCAGAAAGCTGTTATACAGTTTGGCAGCTTCCTCCTTCTCCACCTGTTCGAAAAAGATGGACCGTTCGTAAGCAGCTGCCGCTTTGGCACATACTGCACCATGTTCAACAAAACGCCTGAACTGTCCGTCGGCAAACTCCAGGTAGTCATCCAGGGAGGAGATCTTCACACCCTCTTTCTTTACCTGGGCATAGGGATTACAATCCATCCTGCTGTCGGGATTCTCATAACCACCTCTGTTGACCACCCATCCCGCCAATCCGTCTGTATGAAATACCAGCGCATGATGTTTGGAATCGACACTGCTTTCAAACATCTTCCACCACTGATCGTTGAGCATCACTTCATACCCCGCCTTTTCGAAAGCCTCGTCATACCACTGGTCGAAACGGGCATAATTTTCGGAGATCTTCTTATTCAGCTGATCGATATTCTTTTCAGTGAAATAGCGCTCCTCGAAACCGTATAGGATCCGGAATCCTTCAATCATACAATCATAGGTGCTGGTATTTCGTGAGAAATCGAGGTACTTCCCGACTTTGACCCATGAAGAGATATCCGGACCGGCACCTGCCAGGCGAAGGCTACCCGACAGGTAACTGCCGGACAGGAAACTGTAAAACGTCACCTTCTCGTCCGCATTATATAACGGGATCCGCTGGTGCTCATGGGTATTCACCACTTTGATATTGTCGATAAACTCCTCCAGCCTATCGTAAGTGGCCTGGTAATTTCCATCGTGCAACACCTGCCGGGCTTGGGCTCCCATAGCCACCAGGACCCCCACTGAAACCAGTAACAAACTTATCCTTTTCATCATAATAGTTCCTAATAGTCAATCATTGCAGAATGTTTTATCGTTCTTTATTGTAAGGGTTTGGATTTTCTTTCTTAATGATAAGCTCCTCTTTGGAAGGCAGGTCCGGGAAGGGATGGTGGGGTTCCTGCTGGTACCAGTAAGCCACGGAGGCCAGGTCGTCCTGAAGGTGGTTGTAACGTCCGTCGTCTTTCCACCCCAGGCTTTGGATGGTTACTCTCAGGTCGCTCTTGAAACGGACAGGATCCGGAATGTGCCAGCGGTACTGCCCGATCTTTGTCTGGTAGGAGATCTCAGGGTCGTCTTTGAAATAGTGGAATCCGCTGTAGGGACTGTCGAATTCCACATATTGCCGCACCCCTTCCTCATCCAGGTAGTGGTCATAGCAGTAAGAACCGCAGAAGTAATCCTCCTCACCGGTTCCGCAAAGTGTGGGGAATTTTGTATCCCCGTTGACAAAGAACTTGACCTCTCCTTCTCCCCACCAGCCTTCGTCCCAGGTTCCGCGTGCCAGGTAGGTACCCACATACTGCCCCTTCCCTCTGATATTTTCCACAATGGTATAATCGGTCATATGGGGCAAAGCATGCACCATGTTGAACTGTGCATGGAAATAGGCGGCATTCCTGGGTACATCGGTCAGGGTATAATCGATCTGGTAGTAGAGGCGATGGACCTTTTCATCACCGATGTTCTCCATGGTGATCTTCGCTTTCTTGCGGAAAGGCATCTGCCAATAGGAATTAAAACCGCTTTTGGAATTCACACAGATAGCCAGCGACTGGATGGAAGGCTCGCTGTCATAGCCCCATCCAGAGGCAAAGAAATCCCCCACCGGGACTTCCACCGAAGGTTCTGTTTCATCGTCCCAATAGCATTTTAGTATGGCCGTACGATAATCGCAGTAGGCAGTCATCCAGATATGCTGAACGGCCCCTTTGCCCTCAATTTCCGCCAGGGTGAACTCCTCCCCGGGTTCAATGGAGATATAGGGATTAACCTTCCATCCCTGTCCCATGTAATGTGCGGCCCATGAAGCACTCCCCTCTTCAAGGGTGGCCATACCGCCTTTCCCTTTTTCCCCGGTGAAATTCTCGGGTGTGATGGAGCGGGTTTCGGCATCCGAGATAAGCGAGAGGTTGCCCATATGCAGATCGAATCCGCTGAATGACTCAGGTTGATCTTTGCAGCCCGAAAGGATCAACACCAGGCTCAGTACGGGCAGAACTAACTTCTTTCTTACAGGAATCATGATTTTGATTTGTTGTAAATGCTGCAATTTTCAACTACTAAGATAGGAAATTGCGTGCTCGTGCACAGATATTCAATGACTTTTTCTCTGAATTGCGAAGAATGCCCATAATACTCGAAACCATGAAACTGAATCAACGAAATGTCAAGCTGCTATTTGCAATTTCTCTCTTTCTTTTTTTCTGTACACAGAAAAGAAACCGGAGATTGATATTATTAAAGAGAGGGAGGGCAGACTATTTGCATTCGAGATAAAATGGAATCCGAGAACAAGCTATCGTTTTCCAAAAGCTTTCTGGGGATTACCCCTCCCGGCACCTTCCTGCAATTACGGGTAAGGGTAATTCACAATATCAACTTTAATGCCCTCAATAGAATAGATGGAAATATTTTCAGTTTTCTGAATGGTTGTAGCACTCTGAAATGATTTTAACGCATCTGAAACCGCAAGATCATCTGCATCCAGGGTTCCGAATAGGTCAATGTCTATCGACTTCCTGTGTCCCAGTTGCAGGGCCAGGGAAGTACCACCCACCAGACGCATCTCCCTAAAGACCTCCAATTGGAGCAGACGTTTCAGGAGTTCCAGTGTGGGGGGGGCAACTGCTTTGTAGTATAGCATCGAAAATTCTCTTTTGGCTCATCAGAAAGAGTTGAGATAAAGCTTAGTGACTTGCTGTCCAGATCTCTGAAATTTTTTGCAACTGCTGTAATCTCATCCAGGCTAAAACATTCGGAAAGCAACTTCCAGTCATCAATTAAACCATATTCTAGAATTCGCTTGACAATAAAAGGAAAATCATATTCCACCTTTAGTTTTTCTGAGTTTACATCCCAGAAAAGATGTGATGACAGCTTTGAAATATTAAATTCAGATTTCACCATGTTTTACGCTATTTTTCAAAAATAGTGAATTCTTCCTTATTAAGTGAATTCTGATGGAGTGAAGCCGATATCTTTATGCCTGGTGTACTATAACCGGTTATAACACTTCATAATACTAAATAAAACTAGAGTGTGCACGAGAACAATCCGATAATATTAATAAATTTACATCATTCAAGATAATAACCCAGACTTAATTAGATCCAATGAAATTCATTTCACCCAGACAAAGTATTCTACTGGTGGCTGTGACCCTGATATATGGCTGCAATAGTACCACTACTCATGAAAACGGCAGCATACTGCCGAACAATCTCTATACCCATTCCCATAAGGCAGGGACCAGGTGGGTTAGTTTTGAAAATAGTTCAGGTGCCAAAGGCCAGGGGGGAATGGAAAACAATGGTGCCAAAGGGCATGCCTTCGATATACTTGATGTGGGTGAATCGAAAACTTTGCTTGATATGGAGGGGCCGGGGATCATCAACCGGATCTGGATGACCATTGGCATCCAAACCCCGGAAATGATGCGTAGCCTGGTGATCAATATGTACTGGGACCATGAGGAGAAGCCCGCCGTATCGGTGCCTTTCGGGGATTTCTTCGGAATGGGCCACGGAAAGACGGCGGTTTATGAGAATGCTCTCTTTGCAAATCCGGAGGGAAAGTCTTTTAACAGTTTTGTACAGATGCCTTTTAAAACCCATGCAAGAATTGAAGTCGTCAATGAATCGGATATTCAACTGCCAACACTGTTTTATGATGTGAACCTGCAGCTGTTGGAGGAGTGGGACGATGATTGGCTTTACTTTCATTGTTTCTGGCACAGGGATACATCCTGCACCCTGGAAGAGGATTTTCAGATCCTGCCTGAAGTTGAGGGAAAAGGCCGGTTTCTGGGATCCAACATCAGCGTGAATATTAATACCGAGATCAGGGGCTGGTGGGGCGAAGGGGAGGTAAAGATCTTCCTGGACGGGGATGGTGATTATCCTACCCTGGTGGGCACCGGTACAGAGGACTATATCGGGACCGGTTGGGGACAGGGGGTGTTTCAGACAGATTTCACAGGCAGCCTGATGTCCGATACCTCCACAGAGCAGTATGCATTTTACAGGTATCATATCCCCGATCCGGTCTTTTTCGGGACCGGTTGCCGTGTGACCATCCAGCAGATGGGAGGAACAGGGAAGGAACTGGTCAGGCATATGGTGAAAGATGGCCTGGGCCTGAGTCCTGTCTCCATTCACAGCAAACCCGACTTTCACAGGATATACCAGCCCGGCAGCGTGGCCGACCTGGAGGACCCGGACCTTCCCGATGATGGCTGGGTCAATTTCTATCGTTCAGGTGATGACCTCGCTGCTGCAGCATATTTATACATGGATAGCCCCTCTAACCAGCTGCCCGCCATTCAACCCGTAGAGATCAGGACCTGGAATCTCTATGGGGAACGTACCCGAAAAACACCCTATGAGATCAAGTAAGCTTCTTCTCTCCACTCTTATCATGGTTCTCCTGTGCACAGCGTGTAACAGGCCCGAACCGGAACAGGCTGCATCCAATAACATCCGGTCGTACCTGATCGCATCGGCAGCAGAGATTACGGATAATGCCTTTTCGGGGATCACCTCACTTCATGACTGGGAAGGGCAACGGGATCAGCGCTACGGGCAGTTTATCGAGATGATGGGACTGCAGGATCAGCCGCTTCAGGGAGAAAGGCCGGCTTTAAATGTCCGTTATACCGGGACCATCCAACAGGAGGGATTCAGGATCGAGAAGCTCTATTATGAATCGCTGCCCGGTCTATATGTGCCTGCCAATCTTTATATACCCGATCATATCACGGAACCCGGACCGGCCATTCTCTACCTGTGCGAACACACTTCTACCCAGAAGGTTCATCTTCAACCTCATCCCAGGAAGTTTGCCGAACTGGGATTTGTATGCCTGATCACTGAAACCATTCAGTACGGAGAAGTGCGGGGCGAACATGCCGGCTGTCATAGCAAGGGATGGTTCCATTGGTACAGCAGAGGCTACACACCAGGCGGGGTGGAGTTGTGGAATTCCATTCGCGGGCTTGACCTGCTTTCAGAAAGAGCTGAGGTTGATCCCGAACGGCTTGGAGTTACCGGTATATCAGGTGGCGGGGCTCAGAGCTGGTATGTGGCAGCGGCAGATCCGCGCGTCAGGGCAGCAGCACCTGTATGCGGGGCAAGCACCCTGAAGGCACAAGTCACCACACGAACCATGGACCGGCACTGCGATTGTATGATGCCCGTCAACACCTACCGGCAAGGATTCAAAGATATCGGGGCACTGATCGCCCCCAGACCGCTCCTGATTGCACAGGCCGATGGTGACGGGCTCAATACCACTGAATCGGTTCGCGAGCTTTACCGGGATATTTCAAAGATGTATTCTATACATGGATCTCCGGAAAATATCGGAATGGTAGAGTACCCGGGGCGTCACTCCTATCAGAAAAAAGGGCGTCAGGCCATTAATGCCTTTTTCCTGGAGCACCTGATGGGGAAAACGGTAACCCCGGAAGAGCCGGGAGATGTTGATACGGTTGAAGCCCATATGCTCTCTGAAGAGGAACTGAGGGTTTATATAGATGGTCCCCCTGTCGGTGACCGGACCACCACCATACAGGATTCATTTATTAAACTGCATGAGGATCCTGAGATTACCTCCCCGGAGGAGCTGTATGCTTTCAGGGATTCTGTCAAACAGTTCCTGGCCAAACGTACCTTTGGTGCATTTCCTGAAAAGGAGGTCCCCTTTGATCCGGAGCATTCGTTTCACTCCCTGGACGGGGGCAGGTATGGCTGGGACATTTATAGCTTTATCTCAGAAGAAGGGTGGAGGTTAAAGGTAAGTATCCGGTGGAAGCACGATCCGGGTGAACCAAAACCCCTGATGATCGTTTTGCGGAACCGGGATGAGGAGCGATTTGGAGCTGAAGATTTCAGTAAAGGATTGGGGGAGGAATGGAATATCGCCTTTCTGGAAGTGAGGGGAGTAGGAGAAACCGGATGGGAACCTGGATTGAACTGGCATGTACGGAGGGCTTCGGCATGGACTGGCAGGACCATCGCATCCATGCAGGTGTATGACCTTTTGAGGGCCATCGGGTTTTGCCGTACCCTTAAGGGCGTTGACCCGGAGAAGATCGGGATCGCCGGAAGGGATGAGATGACGGTAGTGGCCATGTATGCTTCACTGATGGATGGCAATTGCCATACCCTGTTCCTGAAAGATCCACCAGCCAGTCAGGACCTTCCCGGCCGTCCCGATGGAAAAGGGGCCTCCATTGAGATGCTGAATTGCCTTCGCATCACGGACCTTTACCAGCTGCCCGCTTTGCTGGCCCCTGCCAGAGTAAGATACCTGGGAGAAGTGCCGGAGTCCTATCACTGGTCAGAGGAGCTGAAACAGGAGTTGTCAATAACAACCAGTCCCATGAAATAGGGAGAGAGAAACAAAACAGCCGGAAAGATCTACCTGTTTGGAAAAGAGTTATAATCAGGAACGCACTAAATTAATTGGAATTATGAGAAATTTAAAGGTTAATGTGGGAATTGCTATATCTGTTTTACTCATGCTGGTAGCGCCATTGCTCAATGCCCAGAACAATGCTTCCATGCAGTTGGCTCGCGATCTCTATTTTGACGATCTGCCTCTTCCAAAGGAGTACACACCCGGGAAGTGTACCCGCTATCCATTTCCCAAGCCAGGGGAGAAAGGAACCGTTCTTGAACTCAACGAACCGGGTGAAATTGTACGCATATGGACCACCAACAGCCATGAGCTGGATGTGATGAAGCTATGGATCTATATGGATGACAACCCGGAACCTGTTCTGAGCGGACCGGCAAGGGCTGTTGCAGCGGCAGCACAAAAATTAAGCACCTCCGCTGTTCCGTGGGGAGGATTCCTGGATGGTTATAGTGTGAGCCTCTACCTGCCCATACCGTTCCAGCACTACATTCGCATAGAGGCAGAAGTGGACGGAGAACCCGATGGCCCTTACTGGCAGATTGACTATAAATTAGAGAGTAATCCGGATAAGTTTTTATGGAAGCAGGTCAATGGAAGCGATGGAATGCAGATTATTCCCACCGGAACTGCCAATAAGACCATGAAGGAAAAACCTGTATACCGGAGACTGGTAAAAGAGCTGTCTGTTTCCCGTGGGCCCGAAAATATCATTATCGACGGACCGGCTGTGATCCGCAGGATCAGCATCAAGAGCGGGTATATTGACAAACTCCTTCTCCGGCTGGCCTTTGACGATGAGGGCGGTTTCTCCGATGAAAAGAAGTTTGTGGACAACATGGATTTCCAGGTCAATGTTCCGTTGAAGTATATGATCAATCAGTTCAATACGGCCGGGGTGCAGCGGATCGGCAACGAAGGGGTCATCTGGTTCCCCATGCCTTTTCAGAAGAGGGCATTGATACAGCTGCAGTATTTCATGGATGAAATTGAATTCCTGTCCAAATACCCTGTAACCATCACCATCGATTATGAGGAGGAACCGGAAAACATTGAAAAGATGTATTATTTCCATGCGGCCGCTCAAACGGAGGTTTCCAACGGATATGAGGATTTTGAAGTGCTGAATGTACGCGGTGAAGGACATTTTGTGGGAGTGAACCTGTTCGACACCAACCACGACCACGGGGGTGGCGATAACATCTTTTTTGATGCCGGTGCTCCCACAGCCGGGCAGCTACATGGAATCTGTGCGGAAGACTATTTCCACCATGCCTATATGCGGATCGGGGTGAGCGCTCCATACACCGACTGTCCCACCCACAGCGCTCGAAGCCGGCACCATATTGAAATGCCCATCCCTTTTTACGAATCCTTTACATTTAACTGGGGCAGTTTTAAGGGAGTGATGCCAAAAGCTGTGGCCATCTGGTACCAGAAAGAGCAAAACAGCGGGACCTCCAATGAACTGGCCTATGAAATTACAGGTCCGTTCAGGCTTGGGCACTTTGATGAGATCGCACCCGGTAAGGAGTTGCCGTCCACCGCTCTTATTAAACCTTCCATCTCTTTCCGGGAGTTTCCGGCTGTAACATGGCAGTCAGTTGCTCAGAACGGATTTCTTGACCTCTGTCATGCATCCCGGAAGTACACCCATACCATTCCTCCCACGGGCGGGTCCATCAACACAAACACCTGCATAGTAGCCACCACACATATATGGGTTGCACATGATGCAGAGACACAATTCATCATTGGGAGTGACGATCCCATAAAGGTGTTCCTGGGAAACAAACTGATAGGCGAAAAAACGGAGTTTAAAGCGTATGATCCATTTGAACAATTTACGGTTAACACCAAACTTAAAAAGGGAATGAATACCATCACCGTAGTGGTGGCAAACACCCGTAGCACAAACTGGAGCTGGAACGGGTTTAGCCTTGTCCTCAATAACGATTTATCAGACAATCAAATCTATTATTTACACTGATTAAGATCCCATCCCTTTTTCAATTCCAGAGGTATTTCAAGAAAAAATAGTTTTCAATACCTGTTTTTCTCTGGCCAAACGATGGGAAATGTACGGATGCAACTGAGAAATGGTATCTCGAATTTGAGGTCTGTGTTCCTCTACTTGCAATGGATGTTTGTAACAAATACCTATCAAGCTTCGTATTTAGTAGTTAATATTTCTATTTGAATCAGACATCCTAACAACAATGAACCGGATACTCCTCCTGTTTCTTTTCGTTTCATTTTCATATTCAATCACCCATGCCAAAGATGTGGGGATTAAATCAGCTCCCCATTGGATCACCAGGGTTGGATATGTATCAGACATCAGTGATGAAAAAAATGGAGGATATCAATACCTGTTGCTCGATTTCCAGGACAACCTGATTGAACAATCCAGGTACCGCCATTATGCAATTGGAATACATAATTCGAAGGGGATTCAATCCATGTCTGACATTGATGTTTCGTTCGATCCCTCCTACCAGCGGCTGGATTTTCACAGCATCAGGATTATTCGGGAGGGAGAAGTGATTGAAAAACTTAAGGAGACCGATATACAGGTTATACAACGAGAGAAAAATCATGAAAGGTCTCTTTATGATGGATCGCTTACGGCCATTGTGAATATGACCGATGTTCGTGCAGGTGACATTATTGAGTATTCCTATACATTGACTGGTTTTAATCCCATTAAACAGGGTAATTATTCAAAAATAATTTACCATCAGTATTCCCTGCCCGTAGTCCAAATATACAACCGGATCGTGACCAGCCCCGGCCGGCCTTTGTATTACAAACTTCTGGACGGAGCTGCAGAGCCGGAAATAACTCAGTCGAATGAGTATGTGGAATATGCATGGAACAATAACAATCCCGACCTTCTGCTGTACGAAGACAATACCCCCTCCTGGTTTGCAGCCGGGAAGCGTGTCACTCTTTCAACATACAGGAACTGGCAAGGAGTAATCGAATCGGCGCTGCCCCTGTATGAAATAGAGCCGCATGAGAACGATAAACTCAAATACCCGGATTTGGGTGAGTCCACAAAAGAGGAGAGGATCCTGCGACTGATTGAACTGATCCAGGATGATATACGCTACCTGGGGATGGAGTCAGGTATCGGGGCTTACAAACCTCACGCTCCTTCACAGGTGTACAACCAGCGGTATGGAGACTGCAAAGACAAATCATTACTCCTGGTGGCTTTGCTTCGCAGGGAAGGGATTCAGGCATTTCCTCTCCTGATCAATACCAAACTGAATCATAAGGTGGAAGAGCTTATGCCTGGCTACAATGCATTTGACCATTGCATTGTGAACTTTCAATATGACGGGAAAGAGTATTTCGTTGACCCAACCATCTCTGGTCAGGGTGGGAACCTGGAGAGTATCTGCAGCCCGGGATATAAGAGAGGTTTGCTCTTGAAGCCGGGAGAAACCGGGCTCATTTCCATCCCGGATAAGGGCATCTCCGAACTGAATATTGAGGAGGATATCTATGTGGAATCCATTGGGGGGAAAGCCCGTTTTATAGTAAAATCAGAGTATATCGGGCGTAAGGCAGATAACATACGTAGTTATTTCTGGTCCCAATCGAGGGAATCAATTCAAAAGGAGTACCTCGAATACTATAGCTATCTCTATCCAGGCATCAAAAAAGCAGGAGAGATCAAGATCATGGATGATGAAAAATCCACATCCAACAGGATCCTGGTTGAGGAGACCTACGAGATTGATGATTTCTGGCAGGAGCAAGACGATGGCTCTTATATCTATTGTGAGAGTTATGCGCTGGTTCTGGAGTCGGAGATAGATTATCCAAAATCACCAGAACGGAACATGCCCTACAGTACCGGAGAGGTGCGGTCATTTTCCCAAATTACGAGGATTCACATGCCCGAGTCATGGAGGGTTGATGATGAAGAGGTAACCATTGAAGGTGATGGATTCACCTATCACTCTGAAACTTCATATGGTGATCAGACAGTTATCTTTACCCATAGGTACGATGTAACAAAAGAGTATATTGTTGCAGATTCTGTAGCTTCTTTCCTGACCAAACATGAACAAATCACCGATGAACTTGGACTTTATCTAACCTATCAGGACCTGTCAGGATTTAAAATCAGCTGGGGATCCATCCTGCTTGCCTTACTAACACTCGGTGGCGGAATCTTCCTTGCGGTCAGGATCTACAGTAGATACGATCCAGAAAGGTCCCCCGGTTTCAATGAATATCCCATAGGAAGTTGGCTGGTATTGCCCGCCATAGGATTTATTATCTCACCATTTGTGATCCTGTACCAGATCTTTAATGAAAGCTATTTTAATATGAATACATGGACAGGGCTGCTACATGCAAATAGTGATAAAGAATTGAGCCTGTTTTTGCTGGGTGGATTTGAGTTTATCTATAATCTGCTTCTTCTGGTTCTTATGGGACTCATCTTGTTCCTCTTTTTCAGGCGCAGAACCAGTGCACCCAGGATCATCACCATTTACCTGGCAGTCACGCTGATTGTCAGTGTGGTCGACTTGATCTGGGTTGAATCCGCTGCTCCTGGACTTCTGCCTTCAGACGACAAAATGGATCTCTACAAAGGAATCGGACAAAATTTTGCCAGGGCAGCCCTGTGGATCCCCGTTTTCAATGTATCCCAGAGAGTAAAAGAGACATTCAGTAAAAAATACAACAATACATAATTGAGAAAAAGGAATAGAACTGTAAACAAAATCAAAACGTTGATCTACGTTTTAATTCAAAATAATTGTACAGGTGGAACGATATTCAAAGAATCGTTATATTTGAAGATAGCGGTCCTGAATCCATGACCGGGTTGAAACAAAGTCAGTATAAACCACGTTGTGATACGCAAATCGAAGGGTATTCCTAAACCGGATTTTGAAAATATTTTGAAGGTTCTGAGCAATGAGAAACCCGACAGGCCCACCCTGTTTGAGTTTTTTCTGAACGAAGATTTATACTCCCATCTGGCAGGTGAGGAGATGGGTAAAAAACCCGATAATTTGGAAAAACTAAAGGTTCTTATTAAAGCTTTCTACAAGGCAGGTTATGATTATGCGACTATTCCAAGCTCGTACACTGGTACCATGACCTTTCCCAAAAATGAATTTCATGAATTGGCTTCCCGCTCCATCAATGAAGGTTGCATGATTAGTGACAGGGAGAGTTTTGAGAACTACCCGTGGCCTGATCCACAGGTTGGTAACTATGATATATATCATCAGCTGGCACCTGGAGTGCCGGAGGGCATGAAACTAATAGCCTGTGCACCCGGTGGTGTGTTGGAAAATATCATTGACATCGTTGGTTATGAGACATTGTGCATCATGTCCCTGACAGACCCCTTGCTAACTGAAGAGATCTTCAATGAGATTGGTTCCCGACTGGTTGATTACTATAAGATCGTTGTAACGTATGATTCAGTGGGAGCTCTGATCGTCAACGACGACTGGGGATTTAAAACCCAGACCATGTTCGATATTGAAACCATGCGTAAACATGTGTTTCCCTGGCATAAGAGAATCGTGGAGGTCATTCATGAATCGGGGAAGCCTGCCATACTTCACTCCTGCGGTTACATGAATGATGTATTCGATGATATTATCAATGATATGAAGTATGATGGTAAACACTCTTTCGAGGATGGCATTATGCCGGTGGAGGAGGTCATTACAAAGTGGGGGAATGAGATTGCTATTATGGGTGGTATTGATCTTGATTTTCTGGCAAGAAGCTCACCTGAGAAGATACGGAAGCGGGCCAGGAAACTGCTCGAACTGACAGCCGATAGCGGTGGTTTTGCGTTGGGTTCTGGTAACAGTATTCCAGATTATATTCCTTTTGAGCATTATTTTTCCATGATTAAAACAGTTACAGATGACCGGTAAAGAGCTTCAAACGAAACGTGAAATTATCCGGATGGTCCTGCAGGGTAAAAAACCACCCTATGTCCCATGGTCCTTTAAATTCACCATGGAACCTGACGAGGTATTACGGGAATACTATCAGGTGGAGGATCTGGATGATGTGTTGCATAACCATATCCTGAACCTGGGTAGTGATACCGGTTTTTTTGAATTCCTGGGAGAGGATTGTTTTAAAGATGCTTTCGGAGTGGTTTGGGATCGCTCCATTGATAAAGATATCGGGAATCCTGTGGAACCGGTTATCAAACAACCCTCCATTGCCGGATACAAATTCCCTGATCCATTTGAAGACCGGTATTTTGAAAACATCAATCCCCGGATCCATAAACACCCGGATATGTTCAGGGTCTACCCGGTGGGATTCTCCCTGTACGAACGTGCCTGGAGCCTGAGGGGGATGGAAAACCTGTTGATGGACTTTATGGTTCACCCGGACTTTGTTCATGAACTCCTTTCAGCCATTACAGACTACAACATTGCCCATATTAATAAGGCCATGGAATATGATATTGATGCTATTCTTTTTGGAGATGACTGGGGGCAGCAGAAGGGACTGATCATGGGGTACGATGCATGGAGAGAGTTTATCTACCCTCAGTTGAAAAGAATGTACCAGGCTGTACAGGATGAGGGTAAATTTGTGATGATCCACGCCTGTGGTGATGTGGATGAGCTTTTCGACGATTTAATTGAGATAGGACTCAACTGTTTTAATCCCTTCCAGCCGGAGGTGATGGATGTGAAATCGATTCTTGAACAATACCGGGGCAGGCTCGCTTTTCACGGCGGACTCTCCATGCAGCAGACACTTCCTTTCGGAACACCCGAAGATGTGAAAAGGGAATCACTAAGATTGCTTGAATTGGGCAGGGAGGGTGGATATATCTTTGCCCCTTCTCATGCCACAGAGGGGGACACCTCACTGGAAAACATGCTGGCCTTTATTGAAACCGCACATAACCAGCCGGGATTCCTGGTTTAATCCAACGGTGTGTCGTCCTGCCTGTCCAGAGAGGTATATTCTTAGCTTTTTTTAAGCAAATTTTAAGATCATTAACACAACCATATATTATGTTTGACTAAACAACAGAGAACGTATTTAGTCACCATGAAGTCCATAATCCTGGTAATAATATTTAGTAGCATCACATTACACCTGCGAAGCCAGATTATTGATGGCAGGGTAGTAGATTCCACACATAAGGCACCTATGGAGTATGTTAGTATCGGGGTAATGAATTCCAGATATGGAACTATCACCGATGAGACTGGCAATTTCAGTCTGGATGTTAACAATGTCTCACCTCAATCCACGGTGAGAATCTCTATGATCGGATATGAATCACAAACATATACATTAGAGGAATTTCGACATATTGACAAATCTTTCGAACTCGCCCTGAAACCGACACGATTAGAAGGAGTTACTGTGAAGCCCTTTGGAAAGGAGTGGAAGATTGGAACAACCGGATACACCAAAATCGGGAATTGGTGCGGTTGGGGTGGCTCTCGTTTCGGGAAAGGGCATGAGATAGGTACTACAATGGATTTGGGTGATTCACCAGTATATATCAAGAGTCTTCATATTCGACTTCATCGCCAGGCCTATGATACCAGCTTGTACAGACTTCATATACGGACAATTGAAGGAGAAACACCAAAAGATGAATTACTATCAAATAATATAATTCTGCAAATTTCAGATGAATCAGGATGGGTAGATATTGATTTAAGTGAGCATAACATCGTATTGGGTGGTAAAGTGGCACTTACACTGGAATGGCTAAAAGTGTATGGGATCAATGAAAACAGGGCCATGAAGATCAATGAAAAAGTTACCTCTGAATATGTTCTGTTCAATACCAAAAGAAAAAAAGGCAACATTTTCACACGATGGGGAGTGGAAGCAGACTGGAAGTGCGGAAATAGAGGAAGTCCAAGTATCTATATTACTGTGGCGCATTGACATCCTCCCTTCCCTAAAGTGAAAGGGAACCCCTTTAGGGCTCACGGAGTAATCCATTGGCTTCTACGAAGCCACGGGCAGTACTTCCTCACGGGTTCCTGCAGGTTCGTGCTGCCGATCGCTTATGCGGTTCGCTTGACACGCCATCCCCGTCTGCCCGACGGTTAAGACATTCTTTGCTGCATTTATGTCTGCGTTTTCCTCATGACCACAAACTTGACATCTGAATAGAGCCTGTGAGATTCTGTTCTCTTTTGCCGTGTAGTCACAGCATGAGCATCTCTGAGATGTATGCCTGGGGTTAACTTCAACCAGCATCCCTCCACTCCAAAAGAGTTTATATTCGAGTTGCCGTTTAAACTCAAACCACCCCTGGTCCAAGATGGACTTGTTCAATCCTAACTTTGCCTTTACATTCCTGCCCGGCTTTTCGATGGTTCCCTTTGCCGAAGCGCTCATATTTCTGATTTCCAGACCCTCTACATATACCTTTGCGTGGTTTTTGCCGATTTCGGTACTCAATTTATGAAGGAAGTCTTGCCGTACATTTGCAATGGTATGATGAAGCTTCGATATTTTTCTTTTCTGTTTTTTCCAGTTCTCCGATCCTCTCTTCATTCTTGATAGTTTCCTCTGCTCCCTGGCAAGCCGCTCTTCATGCTTTCTGAAACTATGTACACCCTCAACCTTGGTCCCGTCAGAAAAAGCTGCAAAGCATTTTACCCCAACATCAATTCCTAGCTCTGAATCAGATGGATGTTTGTTAATCTCAAGCTCCTGCTCAACCTGAATCGATGCATACCAATGTCCACCCCGGTTTGTGATGGTGACATTCTTGATTTTTCCGATTATTTCACAGCTCTTATGAAAGCCTATCCAACCAATCTTTGGCAGGAAGATTTTACGATTATCGATCTTGAATCCTTGCGGAAACCGGAGGCTGTCTCCTCTTCCTTTCTTTTTGAAAACCGGGAGGCGCTTCAAAGGCTGGCTCTTATCAAAACAATCCTTAAAAGCCCTTTCCAGATCCTTCAGCTTTTGCTGTAGCACCTGTGAAGGGCATTCTTTTAAAAAGGAGTACTCATCGGATTGTTTCCAAAGGGTCAGCCAGAAAGCCATTTCCTGATACCAGAGTATCTTTTGTTTGTTCTCTAAGCGTTCGAGGTTCATAGCCAAACACTTATTCCACACAAACCTGGCAGAACCGCAAGAGCGGGTAAGCATTGCTTCAATATCCTGATTGGTTTTGAGCCTAACTTTATATGCTTTTCGCATTGTCTGTATCACACTTTAATATACGAAAAATACTGGTGTTTTGCAAGTTTTATGACAAACAAGATGCTTTGTCTGAGCGATTTACATGTATTTGATCTTGATCGGTAATTTTAGTTATTTTCTTGGTTCGTTACCGGCAAATAGGACAAGGCTTTCCCATGTGTTTATGTCATTTTTTACAATTTATCGAAGTATATTTATGAAAAATTTAATTTGTGCTTATATCCCCTCCCTGAAGTGAAAGGGTCTTACGCACAATTCAGATAAAGCCTCATTCATTAATAAGTAGTTTCTAATAGCAACCGGTGCAAATCAGGGTCGATGCATCGTTACCAGAGCACCTGATCTCTCACGGGCTGTCATGTTGCGGTTCTACAGTACTGAACCTCAATTTCTTATGCAAGGTGATCAGAGCGAAGAAGGGGTGTATTTCGTAAAAACAGAAGGTCACCGAAATGTAACCTACTTACAATAATGTGACTTCACTGTTCTTTCGGAGTCACCACATTGTAACTTCCTGAAATCGTAAAAACAACTACCCGGTTTTTCTTAGGATGGTTCTCTTTCCCTCTTCATTTGCGACATTCTGATCCCATGACATTCTGATCCTGCGACATTCTGATCCTGCGACATTCTGATCTTTATGTGCGTTAGCCCTGCCGGTGCAACTATCTCGATTTGCTAAATGATATATAATCATTATCTTATGAACCATCAAATTCAAAAGAGTGATGAAAATGGGAACAAAAAAACTCATTGGAAGTATTGCAATGACGATACTTTTGGGAACGGCTCATGAATCATCTGTTGCAGCACAGGAATATGTAAAACCTGACTTCATGGTTTCAGATGTCACTGACTACTACTATAAATTGCCCCAACTTTCGGTTAGCAAAGCGGGTGATATGGTTGTTGTGTGGGAGACTACCGGTGCGGGAGATATTTGGTTTAAGACGATTGCCTCCCTGGGTGAGCAGATAAGTGAACAACAGCTGGTGGAAACCCCTAACAGTACAATGGAGACCAGGGTTGCACATGCCGATACCGGGAATTTCATGGTGATGTATGGCGGGTATGCTGCAGTAGGCTGGTCGGTTATTGGACAGGTATATGACCGTAATGGGCAAGTTATAGGTGATACCTTTACCATAGACCATAGCACCACAGAGATGATCCAAACGTCTCATGCAACCCTCTCTGCCGATCGCAACAACCAGTTTGCTGTGCTCCTTCCGGGAATAGACAGTATGGTGGTGGAAATAATTTCAGGAACGGGAGCGTTTGTCGGAAATACCACTGTCTTGAAACCAGGCGGTACCATTCCCACATTGCTGACGGGTATAATGACCTGGTCGGGGGAAAATGTTATGGTATGGTTGGATGGAGCAAGTGGGGAAATCTATGGCCTCCGTTATACATCGGATGGGATTCCCATCGGGGAGGAATTCCAGGTGAGCCGGAAAGATGAAAACAGCATCCTTCAGGATATCGCTTTATCGAGTGACACTTCCGGTAATTTTGTGGTAGCCTGGACGAGTAATAGTAACCAACAGGAAACAGACATCTATTCTCAGTTATTTAATGCGGAGGGGATTGCTGTGGGCTCTAATACTAAGATTACTGATGAGCAAATCAGTATTGAAAATATAAATGGGAGGATCAGCGTTGATATGGATCTGGATGGAAAATTTGTAGTTGCATGGTCAGACACCCGGGTCATTGACACCTCTTATATCTATGTGCAGCAGGTAGATCATACAGGAGAACGAGTTGGAGGTAATTACCGGGCGACATCCATCAACAATGAAATAGAGTCCGTTTCCTCTTTGCCATTACAGGTTGAACCATGTGTGCAAATTCTTCGGGATACCATCTTCCTGACCTGGGTAAATTATAATCAGGATCTCCACTACAGGCATAGTATATTTGCCAATATTCAAAAATGGGTGCCTGATGTGACAGGATTGGATCACCAAATTTACTCACCCGTTAATTCCACCATTTATCCCAATCCCACTACAGGTTTGTTTTCTTTGATGATGGATCATGAATACTCTGGCAGGCTGGAGATGGAAGTGTTTAATACCGCCGGGGTCCTGGTGAAGCGGGTGACCAGATCCGGTTCAGGTATGGAGGAGACAATTGACCTTTCTGATCTTCCCATGGGAACATATTACCTGAGTGTTAAAGGTGTGGATTTCATCTCAACAACACCATTGGTCATCATTAAATAACAAGCTGTTTGCGAGTGCATTTGCTTCCGAATGGGGCTAACAATAAGGCCTCATTCTTTAATAAACTGTTGATAATGATCGTATCGTTCAAAGATCTGTCGCACGTAGTTGTATGGTTCAATGCCTTTTATGTATCCAAACTTAACAACCGGATCGTTGTAGTTGCTGGATTTATTTAAGGCCAGGATCATTTTCTCCACATGATCATCCCATTGCTCCGGATTAAGATCATATTTTGGGGCCAGTCTTTGGGCATCCCGTACATGACCATACCCACAATTGTAAGATGCTATGGTAAATTTAATACGCTGTGTTTCATCAGGAATTGAATCAAAATAACCATAGATTTTATGTAAATATTTTGTTCCTCCTTCCATACTTTCAACCGGATTTGAACGATCCCTCACTCCCAGCTCAGTTGCCGTTGCCGGCATTAACTGCATTAAACCTACTGCTCCGGCCCACGATTCGGCCCCCGGTTGAAACCTCGATTCCTGGTACACCAAAGAGGTCAATAATCGCCAATCCCAATTCATTTGCATTGCTCTCTTTTTAAGAAGGTCGTCGTATTTACTAATCTTCTGGTTGTTAAGGCTATAGAATTCACTCTTTGTCCTTTTCCTAAAGTCTTTGCTATTTTTAAAATACTTGTTGTAGATGATGTAATAGAAGACTTCCTTTTTTATATATGCCAGCCATTTATTGATGGTTTCATTCAATTGGGGTGAAGTTTCCCTGGTTGCCCAGGCTATTCGTTGTGAGAAACTTATGGGGACATCAATGTCAAGAATAGGATAGTAGGTGGCAAAAACATTGGCAACATTATTGTCCGATACGGTGTATTTAATTTCACCATTCAGGACCATTTCAATGGCATCGGCTGTGGTGGTGGTTCCTTGCAGGGTATCAATAACTATTTCACCGCCTATTTCATCGGACATATTACTTAATCGTTGCATATAGGAGGTCTCTTCACGAACCGACACCGTGTCACCTATCAGTTCGATGGCATCATGAATTAAGGAATGCTCCAGCGCACTCCATTTCATTTTCCGCCAGTTGTCGGGTTTTTTTTGTACCAGTACCTGATTCGTCAGGTAGAGGTAGTCAGTGAAGAGTACCTCCTCTTTTCGTTCATTGGTGATGGTCAGGCCATGCGCAACAATATCCGCTCTTCCACTATTTAAATTTGTGAAAAGGTTATCTATGTTATTGGAGACAATGATTTCCAGCTCAACGCCGATATAATCAGCAAAGCTTTTCAGTAATTCGTATTCAAACCCCATGGGGTGCCCCTTGTATAAGAAGTAGCTGGTGCTGCTATAGGTTGTTATTGCCCTGAGCTTTCCATCCGCCAGTATATCATCCAGGTCTTTCTGAAAGGGAATAGCTTGTTCTTTCCGGACTGAATTCTTGCTATCCTCAGAGGGTTCCTTCCCCATTGGATTACTACAACCAATCATGAGAAAGGCAACTGTAATGATCGGTACGATTTTATGCATAACGGCCGGTGATATGAGAAAAAATTTCGTTTACATCAGCTAAGCTGCGTTTTTAAAACTAAAAACCCTCAATATTTTTTCGATTTAACAGAATCTTCGCGTAGCTTCGGCCCAGCTTGTCATCATAATACTCGTACGATTTCTGCGCCCAATCCAGGGCAATATCAGTATGGCCGAGTACCTCATGTGCAACAGCAATATTGAGGCAGGCCCGCCCGGCGGTTTTGCGTTTTTTGTGATCCGACAAATCAGCCCATATCTCAAGAGCTCCCTGCCAGTTTGCTACCTCAGCCCGCCGGTATCCGGCCTTGAACTGATGTTTCGCCGATCCGCTGGTGCGCTTATACATATCTCTTTTCACCGAATAATAGCTGGGCAGGAAACGCTGAATATAAGACCTTCCGGCAGCATAAGCTGTTTCCGGAAGGGCATGGGGGGGCGGGATCCCTCCATTGGTATCGAAGGTCATATAACTGTTATGCTGGTACTGATCGATGACTCTTTTAGTTCCCGGATCATATAATCTCCAGTAACACAATACATTCATATTAACCTGACCGGGTGTAACCGGTTTGGGGGACCCTGTGGAAAGTATGGCACCAACCTGTGCGGTAGCTGCAGACAACAGCAGATCGGTATTTGAATCGAATGTCTCAAGAACCAGCAGAACATCGGCCCCTTCAGATTCGCATATCTCTCTCACCTGGTCCCAATCCAGTAATTCGGGCAACTTTCGGGTCCCTGTGCCATACATCCTCACTCTCCCCGGAATGACCAGCTCAGCATCTTCCAACTCATTGATCGCATCATACACACCTTTGATACATTCGTCTGAGGCCAGGTGGTCAGATCCGGCAACTTCGCTGGTTGCGATTGCTTCAATGATTTTACCATCCGCATCCTCCTCACTGGTTAGAGAGCGGTTCACAATGGCGATTGCATTTACATCTTCGGGCAGATAAGCCTGTGGTGCTTGCGGATAATTGAGATGTACATATGCGTATTTGCTGCAACCAGAGGCTGCCAGAGCAACCGTCAATACGAAAAATAGAATTCTAATCTTCATAGCAATGTAATTTACTGGTTATTAATAACCACATTTTGTGATGCAAATTATGAATAATTCGGGATCAAATATTGAATTGTTTTTAACCGCTTTAACTGAGTAATGGAGTGGACTGTTGAATTATCCAACAGGTGTTGAAATATTCAACAATCTTCATAAAGCATGTGATTGTAAGTGCTTTATGGACTTTTCTTAAATGTAGTGTTGAATAATTCAACACTACATGTTGTTGATATTTTACATATTACCCACGTTAACACATTGATATGCAGGTCAATATGTGCATATAAATTGCTTTGGCACTGTTATTGAACTCCGGAAATTAAACCTCATAATATTAACTGAGTTTAAATCTGACACCAATGAAAAACAAAATCAATTTACAAATCGGTTTAATACTATTGCTCATATGCAGTTGCGTAAATTGCAGTAGAGACAAATCACAAATCCTTCCTGAGGAGGAGACCATTAGCTTCTATTCCACTCCGGAATTATATGATCTTACAAAGGAGTGGGCTGGAGTTTTCACTAAAATAAATCCGGACGTGAATATTAACGTTGTGAATGCTACCGGTTCCTCTGTAGTTGAGAATCTGGATGACAACAGGAACGTGAGCTTTGTATCTGGTGATTTTGATTCGGTAATTTATGCCAGGTCGTTGTGGAAAGTTGTTGTGGGCCGGGATGTTATTGTGCCGGTCGTTAATTCCGAAAATCCGCTTATGGATGCAATCTGCCAGCAGGGCATTTCACCGGCAGGATTTTCACGGATCATTCAGAATCCCGAAATGACTGATTGGGGAACGCTCCTGGAAACAGGGAATCAGGTACCTGTTAATCTGTATGTGACTAACAATGCAGCTTTGCATCCAGGATGGGCGAAATTTCTGGATATAGAGAAGGTCACAATAAAAGGTATCCACATGGCGGATACAAAAGATCTGATCTCCGCAGTTCAGGGAGACATCTATTCAATCGGTATCTGTAATATCACAGATGTTATTGGTGCCAATACGCATAGCATCCTTGAAAATGTCAAACTGTTGCCCATAGATAAAAATGGGAACGGTAATCTGGATTACAAGGAGGATGTTTATGCGGATTTAAATACATTCTCGCGGGGTGTTTGGATTGGAAAATATCCCAGAGCATTGTCCAATAACATATATTCAGTCTCTGCTTCAAATCCAACGAACAGGAGTGAAATCGCATTCCTGAAATGGATTATTACAACCGGACAGGTGCTACTTGATAATCATGGATTCAGCCACCTTGAGCCCAATGAACAAATGGCACAGGTCAAATGGATCGATAGTTTTGATGGTAGCAGGCCAGGTTCAGAAAATTTTACCAACCCGAAGGATCCATCTTTTTTCAACAGACCCATTCCTATTATCCTGACAATTATACTGGCTGCTGTCTTCTTGGGAATCTCGGGAGTGCGATACCTGAATAGGAGAAGAGCCGGTGTTCCGGCTCAATTGCAGGTTCCAAGAGTTGCCTTTAATGAGGATTTCGTCGAGAGCCTTCCCGGCCTCTATTACGATAAATCTCATACCTGGGCTTTTATGGATAAAGACGGATTGGTGAAAGTAGGCATCGATGATTTTCTTCAACATGTCACCGGGCCCCTTACCCGGATTAAAATGAAATCCCCCGGGGAGCGAATAAGAAAAGGCAGACTGGCAGTTTCAATCATTCAGGATGGGAAGCAATTGGATATTAGTGCACCCGTTTCCGGAACCATAAAGGAGCAAAACAAAATACTCACTAAGAACACATCAATCATTAATTCCTATCCTTATGCGGAGGGCTGGATCTACAAGATTGAACCAACAAATTGGTTTAAGGAGGTCCAATTTTTAATCATGGGTAATACCTATAAGGAGTGGCTGAAAACAGAGTTTCGAAGGTTAAAAGAGTTCCTAATGGATTCTATTAGGCCCGGAGTGGATGAATATGCCCATGTACTTCAGGATGGCGGAGAATTAAAAGACAGTATCCTGGAGAATCTTGGACCGGAGGCATGGGAAGATTTCCAGACAAATTTTATCGATGTATCCTCCTGAAAGGCACATTACAATTAAGACTTCTAATTCACAACTAAATTAACATAGCTAAAGCCATTAATTATGGGGATTAACAGACGAATTTACTTAAAAACGCTTGGGATTATGGGAGGTTCTCTTTCTTTCGGGAAGAGTTTTGGAGCCCCTTCTAAGAAAAAAAAGGAAGATACAGAATTCTATGGGATCCTGTATGACTCAACCCAATGTATAGGCTGTCAGAGTTGCGAAATTGCCTGTGCCGAAGAGTATGGATTTCCTTCCCCGGAGGATTATCCCGAAGTCGGAGTGAAACGTGAAACTGATGAATATCAACGCGTAGCCGTGAATGTTTTTGAGACTTCAAAAGGTGAGCAGTATATGCGCACTGCATGCAATCATTGCAACACTCCTGCCTGTGCATCTGCATGTCTGACAAAAGCAATGATCAAAATGGAGGAGGGGCCGGTGATCTGGCGCGAAGATAAATGTATGGGATGCAGGTCGTGTATGATTTCTTGTCCATTTAATGTGCCAAAATTTGAATTCGATAGTCCGAATCCGAAAATTCAAAAGTGCAGGATGTGCTATGAACTTCTCCAGGAAGATCAAAAACCGGCATGTGTGGCTAATTGCCCGGCAGAAGCTATGCTGGTTGGAAAAAGAAGGGACCTGATTGAAATTGCCAAAGCCCGGATTTATGCTGATCCTGAAAACTACCATCATGAAATTTATGGAGAAAAAGAGGTTGGTGGGACAGGTGTTCTTTATCTCTCCGCAGTGCCTTTTGAGGAACTGGGACTCAGAACCGACCTGGGATCCACATCCTATCCTGAATTGAATAAAACATTCCTCTACTCTGTACCTGCTGTTCTGATCCTGTGGCCCGCTTTTCTGCTTGGGCTGCGCAATGCCTCGGATGAAATAAAAAATAAAAATCACAAAAGCTGAAAATCATGTACAGAGACAAAAAAACAGGCTATATAAAATTTATCGCTGGTGAATTAAAACCCAAAGGAAAGATTCTGACACCCTTCAATATAATTTCCGGTATTACTATCCTTGCAGCAATCATTATACTGGTCATTCGTTTCAAAGATGGACTGGGATCGGTAGTTCATGCTGACCAGGATCGTCCATGGGGACTATGGATAAATTTCAATGTAATTACGGGAGTCGCATTCGCAGGAGGAGCCTTTGTAGTCACCTTCATGGTTTATATCCTTGGATTGGAGAAATATCGAAATATCGTCAGGGCAACCATACTCTATGCGCTTCTTGCCTATATCTTTTATGCAGGGGCGCTCCTGCTAGATCTTGGACGTCCATGGCGAGTGATAAATCCAATTATTGGTAACTCCTTTGGAATAAGCTCCGTCCTTTTTCTGGTTGCCTGGCATTTCATTTTGTATATGGGGTCACTATTTATTGAGTTCTTCCCAACAGTAACCGAATGGGCTACCCTCAAGAACCAGCGGAAATTTTTTGCCTCACTGACCCTGGCTGTCGTCATATTTGGAATCGCACTCTCCACACTGCACCAGTCAGGCCTTGGAGCACTTTTCCTGATGGCCATGCCAAAGATCCATCCCCTGTGGTATTCAGAATTCATACCAATTCTCTTCTTCATCTCAAGCATTTTTGCAGGTCTTTCGCTGGTGATTATTCTTGAGACATTGGGCCAGAGTGTGTTCAGAGATAACATGTCACCTGATTATAAAAACTCACACGGCCCTATCATGATCGCCCTGGCCCGAATTTGCGCCATCTCCATGTTCGTCTATCTGTTTTTGGTCATGCTGGTATTCTTACACGGAAAAGACTACTACTATTTACAAAGTCCATGGGGCTATTGGTATTTTTTGGAGGCGATTGGTTTTGTACTGATTCCCTGCACGATATTTTTACTTGGATACAGGCTTGCCAACCTGAAACTGATTCGAATTGCGGCAGTAATGAGCATCATAGGTATTATTCTCAACAGGCTCAATATCTCAACAATTTCATATAACTGGTATGACAAGTCATTATATTTTCCTACATGGATGGAAATTGTTGTCAGTGTTGCCGTAATTTTCGTGCAAATCCTTGTTTTCAGATGGATTGTCAGGCGGATGCCTGTCTACAAAGAATCTCCGGATTGGGTAACCGGGCTAAAAACAGAGCAAATCATTAAACATTAAATATTGGAGGATTAAAAAATGGAAGGTTTTAGCATCGTCGATATTTACGACACCAAAGGAATAGAATATCTATTTGTGATTAGTTATCTACTGATTCTGATTGTATTCTGGAAAGTGGCTAAGAATCCGAAAAAGGTATTCCGGCAAATCAGGGATGCGGTCACCACTCTTTCTGTCAAAATCCTGAGAATTCCCCAGGGTATTTATTTTAACAGGAACCATACATGGACCCATCTGGGCGAATCCGGGGCAGCTAAAGTTGGATTGGATGATTTTCTTCAGCATGTGATCGGAAATGTAAAGCTCTCAAATCTTAAAAATCAGGGTGAGTCAATTAAGAAGGGAGAGCTATTGGCAGAGGTTAAACAGGATGGGAAGCTCCTAAAGGTCTATTCACCCATCTCAGGAGAGGTTCTGGAGACAAACTCAACACTGAATGAAAATCCTGAGATCTTAAATGCCGATCCGTATGATCAGGGCTGGATCTATCAGATAAAACCGTCAAATTGGGTGAAAGAGACCCATTCATATTATCTGGCAGATAAAGCCACCGACTGGTCAAAAAAAGAATTTGTAAGATTTAAGGATTTTCTGAGTGGGGGAGCAATGAGAACATTTTCCTCCGAACCCTCAATGGTTTTATTGCAGGATGGTGGTGAAATACGGGAAAATGTACTTTCAGAACTGCCCAATGAAGTCTGGGAGGATTTTCAGGAAGAATTTCTCAATTGATCCCATTAAGAAAACTAATATGCCATCATTACTGATAATCGCAGGTTTTATGTAAATTTAGAAGTGTTCTTTCTTATGGATCAATAATAAGTGTTGTGAAGACATTGAATAAGCAGCATATTAGTTTACGGTCCTCTATCTATGGCCGGGTGGTCATTACGATTACGGTATTGTCCCTGTTTTTCTTTGTTTCTTTCGGCATCATCTTCAGGTCGGTGAATGAGGGACATCTGACCAAGGTCTGCCAGCAGACCGGGAGCAATATAGGTTCAATCGTTGAGGGTGCGTTATACCATTCCATGCTTACCAACGACAAGGGCGCACTCGAGAATACAATCGATGTGATAAATGGATTACCCGGCATCGAGGATGTAAATATGTATGACAGTCTGAATAACCTTGTATATTCATCATTCTCAGACGACCCGGGCGGGCACAGCAATCCAAATTGCAAGGATTGCCATATGGATATTAGTTCTATGTTTCCAAGAACAGAGAAGTCTTTCAGGATTATAAATATCGACAGTGAGTGTGAGATGACCAAAAGAGATTACAGTTACAGTCTCCTCATGATAAAATCACCCATCCTGAATCAACCGTCATGTTACACAGCTGCCTGTCATGCCCATAAGAAAAGTGATAAGGTGCTCGGTTCATTTGTTATCAGGATACCGCTGGAAGCTCTTGATACGGCTGTTAGGCAATCCGCAAAAGATTTCTTCCTCCTGGCAGCTTTTTCAACATTGTTGCTGATCATATTCCTGATTTATTTTACAAGAAGAATGATTAACAGGCCGTTAAACGAAATTATCAGAGCAAGCGAGGCAGTGTCTAAGGGCGACAGAACTACCAGGATGAAATTGGATTCTTCTCCGTTGAAAGATGTTCGATTGGTTTCTGACACATTCAATAAGATGCTTGATAATCTGCAGGCAGCCACAGAAGAGTCACTGGTTTGGTCGCAGCAACTTGAAGATAAAGTTCAGAAAAAATCAGAAGAGTTAACGGAGATTCAGAATGAATTGATCCATGTGGAGAGAATTGCCTCCCTGGGTAAATTATCCTCCTCAGTTGCACATGAAATTAATAATCCATTGTCTGGCGTTTTAACATATACAAAGCTGGTTCATAAACAATTGGGTAATCTAAAGCTAAATGACAGTGAGAAATTGCCGATGTTGAAATATTTGAAAGTGATTGAAGAAGAGACAAAACGTTGCGGCGATATTGTAAAAGGGTTGTTGGATTTTTCAAGGAAAGATCAATTGGAATTCAATAACAGCCACCTGCACAAAGTATTGCAAGAAGCTTACCTGTTGATGGAGCACCAGATGAAAATATCAAACATTAGCTTCCTGACAGATTATTCAGCCGACAGGGATCTAATATATTGCAGCGAGAACCAGATAAAGCAGGCTTGCATAGCCGTCCTGTTAAACGCTAGTGAAGCCGTTATTGATCATGGGGAGGTTCTGATTAAAACGAGTATTCCGGATGAAGATCATATTAAACTTGAGATAACAGATAATGGCACAGGTATTACCCCAGGAGATATTCCACAAGTTTTCGAACCCTTTTTCTCCGCGAAGGAAAAAACCAGTGGCATCGGGTTGGGATTGGCAATTGTTCACGGTATCGTTCAAAGCCACAACGGAAAAGTGGGAATAAAATCTGAATTGGGAATTGGGACGACTGTATCGATTATATTACCTCTGGTAAAGGATCTGAAAGAATAATGAATGAAAACAGATAAGCATATGACGATATGGTCAGCACCCTGGCAATTCCATAAATCCTTCTCTTCGATTTACGGGCAGGTGGTAAAAGTCATTGCTCTTTTGGCCCTTTTTCTCTTTTTATCGTTCGGGATCATTTTCAGGACCATCAACAAGGAATATATGGAAAACACCATTCAGCAAAATGGTAATAATGTGGTTATGCTTGTTGAAGGGGCTTTATATGAGCACATGCTGGAAAATAATAAGATGGCCCTGAGACATACACTTGATATCATTCACCGGATGCCCGGAATTGAGGATGTAAACATGTATGATGTCCAGAATAACCTTGCGCATTCCTCGTCCGACAAAGACTCCGGCTATTACCATAATGCGAATTGCAAGGATTGCCATACGAATATCAATACAATGTTTCCGAGAACAGAGAAGTCGTTCAAGATCATTAATATGGATAGTGAGTGCGAGATGAGCGAAAAGCATAGCAACTTCAGGCTGCTTATGATCAGGACACCCATTTTAAATGAACCATCCTGTTTTACCAATGAATGCCATGCGCATCAGGAAAGTGACGAAGTACTCGGGTCCCTGGTCATCCGGATACCTCTGGAGGAGTTGGATGCGAATCTCAATAAGTCCTTCGTGTTAGCGGGGCTGACAACACTGATTCTAGTCTCATTTTTATTGATCTTCACCCGTAGAAAAATTAAAAAACCGCTGAAGGGGATAATCAAAGCAAGTGAAGCCGTTGCACAAGGGGATAAAAATACAAGATTGGATATACAGTCCAACCAGTTGAACGATGTGAGAATGGTCTCCACAGCATTCAATAAGATGCTTGATAACCTGCAAGCGGCCACTAACGAATTAGAGAATTGGTCGCAACAACTTGAATATAAGGTGCAAAAGAAGTCAGAGGAGATGTCCGAGATGCAAAATGAATTAATACATATCGAAAGAATAGCCTCCCTTGGTAAATTATCCTCTTCCGTGGCCCATGAGATTAATAATCCATTATCTGGTGTTTTGACCTATACAAAATTGGTCCATAAACATATACTTAAACTTGAGTTAGATGATGATGAAAGAGAGTCATTATCGAAGTATTTGCGGGTGATCGAAGATGAGACGAAACGTTGTGGTGATATTGTGAAGGGCCTGCTGGATTTCTCCAGAAGTGACAGGCTCGATTTTAAAACGTATCACCTGCACATGCTGTTAAGGGAAACCTACAAGTTGGTAGAGCACCAGATGAAAATAGAGAACATCATCTTTCAAACCGATTTTGCTGCCACCAAGGATTTGATCCTCTGTAACGGGAACCAGATAAAACAGGCTGGCATTGCCATTTTGTTGAATGCCTCTGAAGCTGTTCTTGAAAATGGCATCATCCAGATTAAAACAAGTAATCCAGATGAAAATCATATAAAACTTGAGATCACAGATAATGGTTTGGGTATAGCCCCCGATGATATTCCGCATATTTTTGAACCATTTTTCTCAACCAAGGAAAAAGCAAGCGGGATTGGATTGGGACTGGCTATTGTTCATGGTATTGTCCAGAACCACAATGGAAAAATAGACGTTGATTCAGAATTGGGGAAAGGGACAGCACTATCTATTACATTCCCTGTTACAAAATTACCTGGTACAAAAAATAAAAAGCAATAATATGTCAGGAAAGCTATCAATATTAATTGTTGATGATGAGGAGTCTGTAAGGGATTCATTATACAACTGGTTCATCGAAGATGGTTATGAAGTTGATTGTGCCGAAAATGCCAAACAAGCCCTCTCCATTCTTGAATCGAAGAAAATGGATATAATCCTGGCGGATATAAAAATGCCGGGGATGGATGGATTGGAAATGCATCGAAGGATCAGGTCCCTGAATAAGGATTCAATTGTGATCATCATGACGGCATTTGCTTCGGTGACAACAGCAGTGCAAGCATTGAAGGACGGGGCCTATGATTATATTACAAAGCCCTTTGATCCTGACGATCTTTCTCATTTGATTCGGAATGCCTCCAGCCAGATCTCCTTGAAGGAGGAAAATGAGGCATTGAGGAATAAGGTCATAAGCCTGGAGAACGTGGATGACCTTATCGGCGGCAGTGAGGCGATGATCAAGGTTCTTAAGGAGGTTGAACGGGTGGCCCAGTCCAATTCGCCGGTCATTATATCAGGTGAGAGTGGCACCGGTAAAGAACTTATTGCAAGGGCCATTCATTCTAATTCCCGTCGTAAATTCTCCCCTCTGGTAAGTGTGCATTGCGGTGCTCTAACCGAAAGTTTACTGGAGAGTGAACTGTTCGGACACGAAAAAGGGGCCTTCACCGGGGCGATGTATAACCGAAAAGGCCGGTTTGAGATGGCTGATGGCGGTACAATCTTCCTTGATGAAATTGCCACCATCTCTCCAAAAATGCAAATTGAACTGTTGCGTGTACTTGAAACAAAAGCATTTTTAAGGGTAGGAGGCAATAAGGAGATTACCTCTGACTTTAGGGTTATCTGCGCCACAAACAAGGATCTGAAGAAGATGGTGGGAGATGCTACTTTCAGGGAGGACCTATATTACAGGTTAAATGTGGTTAATATCCGGATCCCGCCATTGCGGGAGCGGATTGAGGATATTCCCTTGCTTGTGGAGTATTTCATCAAACTCTATTGCACCTCCATGAGTCGAAACATGATGACCATCGACAAGGCAGCGCTCAAACGCCTTGAACAATACGATTTTCCAGGGAATGTCCGCGAACTCGAGAACATGATAGAGCGTGCCATTGTGGTGGGAAATGAAAAAGAGATCCGCCTGAAGGACCTTCCCTTTGAAAAGGAGATGACAACCAGTTCATTCAAAAGCCTTGAGGATCTTGAAAAACAGTATATCCTCCAGGTTCTTAACAAGTACGATTGGAATATATCCCGTTCTGCAAAAGTTATCAAAGTGGACAGGGTAACCCTTTACAATAAAATAAAGAAATATGACTTGAAGTCTCCGAAATAGGAGCTTAAAGGCCAAGTATTCATCAAGCATAATAATCATTGAGTGAGCAAGCGATTGTGATTAATAATCACGGTAATTTTGAAAAAGATTTTCTACAAAAGATAGTCTCAGGAGTAACACAGGAGTTCCTTTTGCCAGTCACTATTGAAGAGAGTCATATGGACATAACTGAGTTTTATGACCCGATGCGAAGGCAGTATGATGGCAACAGGATCTTAAAGGAATTGGACTCGCACTCATCATCCCCACATCTCAAAAAAATAGGATTGTTCAGGGTGGATCTATGTATACCCATACTTACTTATATTTTTGGACAGGCCCCTTTGAATGGGAAAACCGGAATTGCCTCACTCTACCGGCTACGCAATGAACAGTATGGAATGAAAAAGGATGAGTCACTGCTTCTGGATCGTTTCGAAAAAGTCACCATCCATGAACTGGGGCATTTGTTTGGACTGGTACATTGCCACGTGCCACCATGCGTTATGAGATCCAGTACCTATGTTGAGGATCTTGATCAAAAAAGTCAAAATCTCTGTAAGAAGTGCCGCACTGAAATCCACTCTGCCATGTTGGGCCAATATCTCACATGAATTTCTCTTATAGCCTCCCTGTTTTTTTTATTTCTGAATGGTATGATCCATCCTGTTGAAATCTACTTCTGGAAATATGTTCAAAAACGCATAATTTAGTATACAATTATTCTAAATAAACGAAACTATTCATGACGAAAATCGTAGATATTATTAAATTTTTTTAGTTAAATCCCATCATTATGAAAAATCATTTACACAAAAGCATCTTATTAGGCCTGATGATATCGGTATCGATAACAGCCATTGGGCAATACACGGGACCAAATCCGAACGTGGCAGCATTGAAGCTGGCTACGGCACTGGACTCAGTTACAGGATTTGAACCTTCTAAAGCAGTGGATAATTCTTTAATCGGTTATTGTGCAATACCCGGAGATGCTCCAGTATGGTTGCAGGTGGACCTTGGCTCATTTCATTTCATCGATGGCTATGGAATGATTTTGCCTAAATCAGATGAATTGCCGTTGACATATACCATCCAGGGAAGTGCGAATGGTTCTTACTGGACAAATATTAAGCATGGAACTACTTCTGAAGCCGGACCCTATTACGAAAATTTAACCTGGCCTGGCGAATACAGGTACGTTAGAATTTACATTACTGAAAAAGATGCACTGGCCTCTATTACAGAATTCTATATCTATGGCCATGAAATATTCCCACCCACTCCTCCGCTAGCTCTGCCAGCGAGTAATATTATTGGCGAAAGCTTTACTGCAAACTGGAGCGAAAGAAGTACTGCAACCGGATACACACTATCTGTTGCTACAGATTATAATTTTACCAGCCCGGTACCTGGCTATGATAATTTGGATGTGGGAGACGTACTAAACTGGGAGGTGACAGGGCTATCACCGGTTACCACATATTATTATCTTGTAGAGGCCAATAATGCTTCAGGTTCAAGCGGTGGTTCGAATAAGGTTACAGTGACAACACTTAAAAAATCACAGACCATTACATTTAACAGCCTGCCGGAAAGTTCTTATGGGGAGATTGATTTTGATTTAACTGCTGAAGCCAGTTCCGGATTAATGGTCAGCTATACAAGTTCTGATGAAAATGTGGCCACTGTCAGTAATATGACTGTCACGATCGTTGGACCGGGGACAACCACTATTACTGCTTCACAGGCAGGGGACAGTGAGTATGAAGCTGCCTCACCGGTGCCTCAGGACCTGATTGTAAATCCAAAAGAACTTACTGTAACAGGTGCTGTCGCTGAGAATAAAGTTTATGATGGTTTGACAGATGCTCTGTTAAGCGGAGCTGTTCTGAATGGTTTGGTCGGTGCAGATGATGTTAGTCTGGCTGATGCAACCAGTGGTACCTTTGCCCAGGCAGATGCAGGTGCAGGGATCAGTGTGACTACCGCTATGACAATCACCGGTGCGGATGCAGCGAACTATTCTATAACGCAACCAACGGATCTGGTGGCTGATATCACTGCCAGGGAGCTGACAGTTACGGGTGCTACGGCTGCTGATAAAGTGTATGATGGAACAACCGATGCATCTATCAGTGGTGGTACTCTCAATGGCGTGTTGGGTGATGATATTGTGAATCTGACCGATGCAAATTTTGGAACATTTGCTCAGTCAGATGTTGGAACCGACCTAGGTGTCTCCACGGCCATGACTCTGAGTGGTGCAGCTGCTGGCAATTATAGTGTAACTCAGCCCGTTGATATTGTAGCATCAATTACTGTAAAAGATCTGACCGTTACTCTTGATGATAAGAGCCGTGAAGCATGTCAGCCCAATCCTGATTTTACGATACTTTATTCTGGTTTTGTGGGTGCAGAGGATGCAAGTGTACTGGTTTCAGAACCAACCGGTTCATCGTCTGCTGATGAAAGCAGTGCGCCCGGAACATATGATATTACATTGTCAGGTGGCGAAGGCGGAAACTATAACCTGGTATTTGAAATTGGCACACTGACAATTATACCGGATGTGACCGATCCTGTACTATCAGTTCAGGATATCACCATTAAACTTGATGATACCGGAAATGCCAGCATCACACCGGCTGATGTTGTATCTGATGCAACAGATGATTGTGGAGTAGCAGATACTACTTTAAGTCAGGATACATTTACAAGTAGTGATGTTGGTGACGTAACAGTTGAGGTTACGGTGACCGATGCAGCGGGTAATTCAACCACAGCGTTTTCGACAGTTACTGTTCAAGATCCAACAGGCCTTGCTGAATTGTCAGCTATAGGGGTCAATATATTCCCAAATCCAACCAATGGTTTGGTGGAATTGGAATTGAATTCCAGTGCAGATATGTTGAGTGTGATGGATATGACCGGTAAGACTGTTATTACCAGATTCAACCTGAATGCAAGGGAGACCATTGATCTTTCAGAGTATAGCAATGGCATTTATATCTTCCAGTTGAAGTTGGGAGATGATCTCAGGTATATCAAGGTAATTAAGAAATAGTGCTCATACGTTGATCATTTGAAAGGCTGTCCATACCATTTGGATGGCCTTTCTCTTTAGAATGATATCTGAACGGTTCAACATTTTCAAATAAACAGTTAAATTTGGTTTTTCATCTTACCCGAAAACTAATTCTCTTTCACAATGCCATCTAGATTTTCCACCCTTCTGATTTTGAGCATGTTGCTCATCTCATGCATTGATGTCAATGGCCAGACAGATCCTGTAATGACTAAAATCATTGAGATCGGTAAAGATGATAATCGCTCCATGCAGCACCTTGATATACTTTGCAACCGGTTTGGGGGCAGACTCATTGGTTCGGATGCTTATGAAAATGCTGCCCTGTGGGCTGGCAGCAAGTTTAATGAATGGGGAATGGAAGTGGTATATGATGAAGTGGGTGAATTGCCGGTGGGTTTTAACAGGGGACCCTGGTTTGGAAAGATGCTTTCTGAAAATGGCATGAACCTTCATTTTGCAACTCCTTCGTATACATCGGGGACGAAAGGTGTTCAGCGTGGACATGTACTTATCGAGCCAAAAACAGAAGCCGAATTTGAACGTATGAAGGGAGCGCTGAAGGGGGCATGGGTATTAATATCGGGTGAAAGCGATGGCTGGCCCATTGATTTTTCCACAGCAGCCGACACTCTGAGGGATTCCATCAAAATGGTAAATGGAGAGGAAGAACCGGCTTTGTTTTACAAAGAGATGGTGGAAGCGGGCATTCTGGGCATCATACAATCTTCCAAAACTCCGATCCGTGTCCTTTATGACAGGAAGAACCTACACCACATGACCTTTGAGACACTGCCCACAGTTCCGGATATAAAGCTGGATGAACACCAGTATCAACTAATTTACCAGATGGCAAAGGAGCGGCGCTATTTCCAGTTGGAATTTGATATCCGAAACCATTTCAAGATGGGGCCTGTGAAATACCACAATGTGATTGGAATTATACCAGGAACTGAATTTCCGGATGAATATGTGATCATGGGTGCTCACCTCGATGCCTACGATGTTGCTACTGGTGGGGTGGATGATGGGTCGGGGGTTACTCCCACCATGGAGGCTGCCCGTTTGATAATGGAAGCCGGTGGAAAACCTAAACGCACCATACTGGTAATCCTCTGGGCCGGTGAGGAGTTTGGCCTGTATGGTTCAACCAGCTGGGTAACAAGATTTGAAGAGAGTCTTGATCATGTTTCAAACATGGTGAATCGTGACGGTGGTCCCACTGTCCCAACCGGGATCTCTGTTTCTGACGCCCAACGGGAGGATTTTGAAGAGATCAGTGAACTGATCAACGGGATTAATCCTGATTTCCCATTTGAATTAAAGGAACGAAAACCCCGGGAAAAACCGAAAAAGGCCTGGGGTACAGATAGTGGCCCTTTTGCAGTAAAAGGTGTTCCCACCATTGGATTTGAAACAGGGGACCCCAAGGGGTATAATTTTAACTACCATGAGATCTGGCATACCGAACGGGACCTGTACAACAAGAGTATTCCCGAATACCAGGAACATACAGCCATTGCTACAGCCATTCTGGTATATGGATTAGCAAGCCTGGATCACCTGCTATCCCGGGATGGGTATTATAAGGTTGAGCAACCCAAAAAGCTCAAAAAGAAGAGAAAGCGTAAATAGCCACAAGGATCCTGGGCACATCTCCTATTTCAGAGGTCCGATAAGCTCTATAATGGTTCCATCGGGATCCTGGACCAATACAAAGTGCTGGTCTGGCCCCAGGGGGACAGGGGTATCACCCATCAGCTTTACTTTATGCTTCTTAATTCGTTTCAAAAAGGGTTCAAGGCTGTTCACCATGATGGTGATGTATTGCGGGCCTGTATCGTCCTGGATGTATTTGGGCATGGGATGGCCAGCCTCTTTTCCAAAACTCATCAATTTCCACTGATTGGCCTCAGGACTATCTTCCAGTTTCAGGATATCCACATGAAAGGGCACCCCCCCGGTTAGCCCTGATATTTTGCCAAATTCTTCATCCACGTCGAATTCACCCACCTTTGTCATCCCAATCACGTTGAGGTAAAAATCCAGGGATTTTTCAAGATCTGTGACAACCACACCGACTCCGATGATGTTGCTTGAAAATTCACTTTGTGCCATACTCTTTGTTGTAAAGGTTAGGGTAAATGCAAGTAGCAGATACATGGTTAGTTTTCTCATCTCTTTTCTCTTATTTTGTGATAAAATTATATTTCCAGGGAATCGTAGACCAGCACCTTTTCCCATAAGGAGGATGCGTTTTCAATGAACGCCTTATGCAGGTGATGTTCCTGGTAGAGCTCCTGTTCCTTTTCCGAATCAAATGAGAGGATCAGGCTGTAACTGTAGGTGCTGTCAATGACCTCCCGGTTTGTATCGGCCGGACTGCCAATATGTTTGGTCTTGATCAGATCCACATTGTCGATGAATTTTCTGAGCTCCCCGAGAAACCTGGTTGTTGTTTCCTTATGGTCATTGACAAGCCAGAAGAAGACTACATGGATAAATTTTCCGTTCCCAACTTCAGAATCGAAAGAAGTTGCGGTTCTTTCAGTGCCTGTAACAATTCTGGTGGATGAGAGGGCAAAGAGCGCTGTCAGGCTGCCCAGTTTTGTGATAAAATTTCGTCGTGTTTTCATAGTATAATTCAGGTTTTCTTCTACTAGAAATAGACATTACGGATGTGGTATCCGTCAATAAAAGTACGGATAAAAAGGGATTTCAAACCGTTTGTAAATCAATTCCGTAATTTTATCGAGAATGTAGTTTAAAAAGAACCAACCATGAAAGCACTTGTACTGGAAGAATACAACAAACTTATTTATAAAGATTTTCCTGATCCCCAAGTGGCAGTTGATGAGGTGCTCGTTCAGGTGAAAGCGGTGGGTATCTGTGGCTCAGATGTACATGGGATGGACGGAAGTTCAGGAAGGAGGATCCCGCCGCTGGTTATGGGTCATGAAGCATCGGGAGTGATTTCAGCCCTGGGCAAAGATGTTGAGGAGTGGTCTGTGGGTGACCGGGTTACTTTTGATTCTACCATCTATAAACCGGATGACTGGTATACCCAAAAGGGATTGTATAACCTGAGCGATAACCGTATGGTGCTGGGTGTCTCTCCGGGTGAGTATCGCCGTCATGGTGCATTTGCAGAATTTGTGAATGTACCGCAACATATCCTATACCGTATACCGGATAAAGTGACCTTTACACAGGCTGCCATGGTGGAACCGGTGGCAGTGGCTGCTCATGCTGTTGAACTGACACCTCTTTCCCGGAATGATACGGTTGTGGTGGTTGGAAGCGGAATGATCGGCTTGTTTGTAATCCAGGTACTGAGGGCAAAAGGGTGTGGAAGGATCATCGCTGTAGACCGAGAGGATGATAAACTGCAGCTGGCCAGGAAACTGGGAGCAGACCATGTGCTGAATCCTGACATAGATGATATTCGAAATGAGGTGCTGGCACTAAGTGACAACAGAGGTGCTGATGTTGCTTTTGAGGTGGTGGGTATCTCCGATACGGTGAAGATCGCCATTGAAAGTGTCAGGAAAGGTGCAACAGTGACACTGGTGGGAAACCTTGCCCCCAGTGTTGAGATCCCGATTCAGAAAGTGGTTACGCAACAGTTGAGGCTGCAGGGTAGTTGTGCCATTTGCGGGGAATATCCGGCAGTGCTGGATATGATTGCACGCAAACAGGTTAACGTGGATGCCATCCTGAGTGCAGAGGCCCCCCTTTCGGAAGGTGCCGAATGGTTCCGGAGACTCTATGCCAGGGAGCCGGGCCTGATCAAGGTAGTTCTGAAACCGGGGGAATGAGGCTTTTTTCAGCATGGTGATTATTTTTCATAACTTGAGGTTTCAAACTTCCATATCATGAAGAAAATAAAACGCTCAGGACACGTTGGAGTTCTTACCTCAGGTGGGGATACTCCAGGGCTTAATGCCGCCATAAGGGGGCTGGGGAAAACAGCTGCCAGTGACGGCTCCTTGCAGGTTATTGGATTTAAGGATGGATTCAGGGGATTAATGGAAAACCGTTCTGTGAGGCTTGATAACCGTATGCTCTCAGGAATCCTTACCCTGGGAGGTACGATTTTGGGAACCAGCCGCGACAAGCCCCATAAGATGCCCATGGGTGGGAAAAGTGTGGATATGACTGATGTGATTGTTGAGAACTATCATAAAAATCACCTTGATGTGCTGGTTTGCCTGGGTGGAGGAGGCACACTCAAAAATGCCTACCGCCTTTCTCAGAATGGTTTGAATATCATTACCCTTCCAAAGACCATAGACAATGATATCGTTGGAACCGATGTGACTTTCGGTTTTGATACCGCCCTGGGTATTGCAGTAGATGCTATTGATCGCCTGCATAGTACAGCCTCCAGTCACCACCGGGTTATCATTGTTGAGATCATGGGACACAGGGTGGGCTGGCTGGCATTGGGTGCCGGGCTGGCAGGAGGTGCCGATGCTATTTTATTACCCGAAATCCCCTACACAATTGATAAGCTGGCTGAGAGTATCCTTGAAAGGGTGAGCAGGGGGAAGCGCTTCAGCATTGTTGCTGTGGCAGAAGGAGCCATTACTGTTGAAGGAGCCAACAAAATCAAGGCCATAGAGAAGAAGATGGACAATGCGGAAGCAGAGCAACATGCCGGGCTGAAAGAGCAGTTGAAGCAACTTGACAGCCAGTACAGGGGTTCTACCATAAAAATGGCCGATGAATTGCAGAAAATTACCGGTCTCGAAACCCGGGTTACCATTCTTGGACATCTCCAGCGGGGAGGTACCCCTTCGGCAATAGATCGTCTGCTGGCTACCCGTTTAGGGACCGGTGCCATCGACTACATAAAAGATGAGCAATTTGGCATTATGGTAGCAGTGGATGGAGAACAAACCAAAGCTGTACCGCTTCAGGATGCTGCTGGAAAAATCAATTATGTTCCACTGGACCATCCATGGATTGATAGTGCCAGGAATCTGGAGACCAGTTTTGGGGATTGATGGTGTAATGTAGCCTCTGACTACTCCTGATCCGGCCGATAGGAAGGGTGCCTTGGCCCCATTCCGTAGTAGGGATGGGACTCAAACTCATCTCCACCACCGATGACCCTGGGATCTCCAGTAAGCTCCAGTTGTAGAATCAATTGAGATGACAGGTTCTCTTTGATCTCAGCATAGTCCGGATCTTCTGCCAGATTCACCAGTTGCTCAGGATCTTCCCGGCAGTCAAAAAGCTCTTCCACAGGTCGTTTGCCAAAGGAGAGTTCCCAGAGTTTCAGATGATGCTCATCTCTCTCCTTATTATCGGCCATATAGCTTTTTGTGGGGCCGTTGTCACAGTCACCCAGCCAGCAATAGGGGATGGCAGCTTTCAGGTAATCCGGTGTTCCGTTGGGCCAGCGTTCCGGTTTAAAATTCCTGATGTAGAGGAAATCATGGTTGCGGATGGCACGGACAGGATAACCGCCCATGTGCTCCTCCTGCGAAGGAACATGCCGCTCTTTTCCATGAAGCACATAACTTCGGTTCTCAGGATCCAGGAATCCCTCTTTTGAGCTTTCCATGAGGTTCACCAGGCTTTTACCGGTCATCACCTCCGGTACCTCAACACCTGCCAACTCAAGAAAGGTGGGAGCCAGGTCGGTCAGACTGACAAAATCTTCCAGTACCCTGCCGGTTTTTTTGATGTTGGAGCCCCACCGGATGGCCAGGGGTACCCTTGCTCCCGAATCATAATTATTGGATTTGCATCGTGGGAAAGGCATGCCATGATCGCCTGTAACCACAATGATGGTATTCTCCAGTTCACCCGCTTCTTCAAGCAGGAGAATGGCGCTGGCCACCAGTGTATCGAACCTCTGAACCTCATAATAGTAGTCAGCCACATCGCTTCTGATGATCTCATGGTCCGGGAAACATTCAAAAAGCCTGATCTTATCCAGCTCCATTCCACTTTGTGCTCCGGTTCCCTTATCATATGGTCTGTGTGGATCTGAGGAGCCAAGCCAGAAGCAGAAGGGAGTGTTTTCGGGTCTCTCTTCCAAAAACCGCTCAAATCCTGTCTCGGTGTAATCCTTCCCGGCAGGATGCCTCTGCCAATTGTCCAGTTTTCCGGGTCCCCAACTTTTGCGGAATCGACCGACCACATAGCCGGCATCTTCCAGCAGGAGCGGGTAGACAGGAGTGGCAGGATCCAGTGTACTCCAAAGGTTGGCACCCGGACCAAGCCTCCAGTGGTACTGACCGGTAAGCACTGCATTCCGGGAGGGGGTACACGAAGGGGAGGAGATATAGGCATGGTTGAAAAGGATCCCCTCACTGGCCACACGGTCAAATGCCGGTGTTTGCACCACCGGGTCGCCATAAATCCCTGCATGGGGCCATCCCCAGTCATCGGCTATGGCGAACAGGATATTTGGTCTCTCTGGAGGTTCTTGTTTACAACCCGACAAAAGAATAGAGGCTGCCAGGATCGATAAACTGATAATCCGCTTTAACTGTTGGTAGGATTTCATAATTCCGGTATATTATTATTTTCAAGAGCATATTGTTCCTGTGAAAATAGACCATTTCTTTTTACAAAGGAACATCTACCTTTGCAATAAAGAAATGAAAATGTCAGATTTTACAAAAAATTCTAAATCACGGGTAGAGAAACTAACAGCCTACACGAGAGGATTGATTGATGAAGAGAATGGAACCTATTTATTGAAA
>JBDLIX010000020.1:0-44911 GCA_039714655.1 Bacteroidota bacterium | reverse complement strand
TACCACAACCCCCGTTGCAAAAAGAGCCGTGCCGGGCTCCAGTATGTAATCGACAAAGAGTTGGATCACCAGGTACGCGAGTACCTGAAAGAACCTCTTACCGAAGAAGAATTGACCGCACTGGTGATGAAGCTTCATGTGAAACCCTTTAAACTTGTACGAACCCAGGAGGAGTATTACCGCAAAGAGTTGAAAGGTTTGAACTTCAATGACGAGGAGTGGATCAAGGTGATGGTTGAAAATCCCAAACTGATCCACCGTCCCATTGTAGAAGGAAAGTATAAAGCTGTGGTGGGGGATCCCGTTGAAAACATCGACAAGCTGTAAGAATATTCGGAGTGCCTCTTTTTCTATCCAACAACATCGGATTTCCTTCTTTTTCTCCCTGCCGTTTCTGTATATTTGGAGTCTAAAAAATTTGACCCAATAAACCAGAAGAAATGGATTACAGAATTGAAAAGGATACCATGGGCGAGGTACAAGTACCTGCCGATAAGTACTGGGGTGCACAGACCCAGCGATCAAAAGAGAATTTTAAAATCGGTGATGGCCGTATGCCCATTGAAATTGTGAAAGCTTTCGGCTATTTGAAAAAAGCAGCAGCAGCCACCAACCTGGAATTGGGAACCCTCCCGGAAGAGAAAGCCAACCTTATTATGGATGTTTGTGATGAGATCATCCAAGGGAAGCTGGATGAACAGTTTCCGCTGGTGGTATGGCAAACCGGTTCCGGAACGCAGTCCAATATGAATGTGAACGAGGTGGTGGCCAACCGGGCCCATGTGATCCAGGGGAACAAACTGGGTGAAGGTAAACGCCTGATCCATCCCAACGATGATGTGAACAAATCCCAATCATCCAACGATACTTTTCCCACAGCCATGCACATTGCTGCATACAAAATGCTTACTGAAGTGACCATCCCCGGGGTGAAGGACCTGCGGGATACACTGAAGGAGAAAGCCGATGCTTTTATGGGGGTGGTTAAAATAGGCCGTACCCACTGGATGGATGCCACACCCCTTACCCTGGGACAGGAGTTCTCCGGGTATGTCTCCCAGCTGGATCATGGACTCAAGGCACTGCTTAATAGTCTCGATCACCTTACCGAACTGGCCCTGGGGGGAACCGCTGTAGGTACTGGGATTAATACCCCGGAGGGTTATTCAGAACTGGTGGCACGATACATTGCCCGCTTTACCGATCTTCCCTTTATTACAGGTTCAAACAAATTTGAAGGCCTGGCAGCCCATGATGCTATCGTTGAAACCCATGGTGCATTGAAAACCTTGGCAGTCAGCCTCATGAAAATCGGAAACGACATTCGCATGCTGGCCTCTGGTCCCCGCTGCGGCATTGGCGAGATCACCATTCCTGCCAACGAACCCGGATCATCCATCATGCCAGGCAAAGTAAATCCAACCCAGGCAGAAGCGCTCACCATGGCTTGTGCACAGGTGATGGGAAACGATGTGGCTATTAATGTGGGTGGTAGCAACGGCCATTTTGAGCTAAATGTGTTCAAACCTATGATGATCAAAAATTTCCTGGAATCGGGTAGGCTGATTGGTGATGCCTGCAGCTCATTTAATGAAAACTGCGCTGTGGGAATGGAGCCAAACCACGAACGGATCACACAGAACCTGAACAACTCACTGATGCTGGTCACAGCCCTGAATACCCACATTGGGTATGAAAAGGCCGCAGAAATTGCCAAAAAAGCTCACAAAGAAGGCACCACCCTGAAAGAGGCAGCACTTGGCCTGGGGTACCTGACTGATGAGGAATTTGAGAGCTGGGTGGATCCGTCTAAAATGATTGGTTCCCAATAGGTCGTTCTTGAAAGAGGCTAGTCCCTCCGGATAAAGATAAAGTCACCTCCTTCATCCCCCACATTCTGTATGGTGCCGTACATGGGGATATTGGGGCTGTTGTTGATGACCGCTTCTCTCATGCTTGAATAGAGCTGTTCTGAAGGAAGATATTTTTTCTGGTTCGAATCAAGCCGCTTAATCAGGTATTCTATAAAAACACTCTTATCGGGGACCTCTTTTAATGTACCGCTGGTGATGGCCTTCCGGCTGGTAAGCTTATAAAGTTTTTCAATAGACATTACATTGTTGAAGGCTGCACGCGATTTAAATATTCCACCGCTGAAGCAGGCATCGGCAATCAGCAGGGTATGTTTTGATCGAAGAACATTCAGGTAGTTGGTCAGGTCGGTATTGGGCAACCAGTCCACTGGATTATCTTTGCTGGCATCTTTGGGTAACCAGTACCCTGTGGTCATCTCCTCATCCCAGTAACCGTGACCTGCATAATAAATCAACAGGTTATCCTGTGGAGTCACCTGTTTTCGCATTTTATGCAGCGTCCCGATGATCTCTGCCTTGGTCGGGTTCTTCAGAAAAAGGATATTCTCCTGTTCGAAATTATATTTTGAATTGATCAGTGTCGTAAAGCGTGTGGCATCCTGCACCGGTTGATCCAAATCGTTGATTTGCGGATCATCGTAATCTTCAACAGCAATCACCAGGGCAAAGTATTTCGCACTGGAGATATCATACACGACCTCTACTGAACTTTCAATCTTCTTTCCGGATTGGGTTACCGCTTCAATTTTGAGATTATTGATCCCCAGGTTCAGATCCATCTGCTTCTCCACTACCATCTGTTTGATGGTGGAAACGGGAGGAATAATATTGGTTACAAATTGGCCGTTATTGAAGAGGTTGACAAACCGGATCGCCTCCTCTGCATTCACGGTAGCTTTGATCTCAAAATTGCTTTCCGAAGTCCGGACACTGGTATAGCGCGGCGCAAGCCATGTGAAACCATTCACTTCACCATTCAGTTTCACAGACTCCTGCTGGACCATGGGTATGGTGACGGCAGGACTCACTTCGTTGAACCTGACCGGGGCCTTTTTCATATTGAGCTTTATCACCCCGCTGGATTTCTCAGCACTCTGAGCCGTGACCTGGAAACAGATAGCTGTCAGAATGATTACCGAAAACAGATAGATCCTATTCTTCATAACTCCCACTGTTTAAAACACGAGACCAATTCCAAAAACCGGATAAGTCCCAATGTCACTTATCACTTCCAGCCCAAGTGTCAGGCTCAAAAAATTGACTACCTGCATGATCCCAAATTCCGCTGTAAAATAGGACTCGCTTACGCTATTGCCATAGAAATCATCGTATACCTCAGCTGAATTGCCAACTCCTGCATAGCCATGCAGCCTGTACTTTCCCCGCGTATAAATGTACTTGGTTATACCGCCCGTCAATGTTCCCCACATATAGTTATCATAGTAGTCCGATGATCCATACCGGAAGCTTAAATAGAATCCGAAATTCTTCAAACCACCAACACTTACACCCAAAGGGCTATTTTGACTTCCTGTGTAAGCAATAAATGACTTGCGATTAAAAGTTTCTTTCCCTTTTACGGGGGCACTGCTCTGCGGGCTGACAGGTTGCTGTTCACTCACCTGTGCTGGTTCATCCTGTGGCTGATATTGGGGCTCTTCCTGCACTTGTGTATTGTCTTTTACCAGGTATACCTTTATAAAAAACTCCACATCACCCACCTCCTCCAGGTCCTCAAACACATCCCAAAAGATCGTATAGTTGCTCTTTCCTCCCCGGATATTCTCTTTTACGTCACCAAACACTGTCTGTGGTTCAAATCTCGGTCCCCCGTCATTGGAACAGCTAAATTTCACATCATAGGTCTGTTCACTCGTAGAACCGCCTATCCTGTAATGGACCAGGATCATATCATCTTCCTGTTCGACCCTGATATTTTCAACGGTCTGTGCATGAGCAATATAACTTATCATCAGGGCGGCTACAAGAAGAAAGACTCTATTCATCAGGAAAAATTTTATTGCGCATCACTATCACAATAATATAATATTATTCTTCAAACCACAAATCAGCACCATATGACCTGTGATCAGTTGATAGTCTTATATATAAAATTATACGTAAACATTGATTAGATGTTTCCAAAGTACTTTCTTTGTATTTCACTTTTTAAGCATGAAAGAAGAAGGGTTCAAACAGCTATTTACAGACTTCCCTGAAATTACCACAACAGCGTGGGAAGAGAAGATCAGGGCCGACCTGAAGGGAGCCGATTACAAGAAAAAACTGATCTGGGAAACAGATGAAGGCATCAAGGTAAAACCATACTACAGGAAGGAAGATCTTGACTCTCTTCATTACCTGGAGAATGCCGGCACATTAAGAAAGCCTGGAAGCGCACCTAATGAGTGGACTATTTGTCAGGATATATACCCCGGACAGGATCTCCACGAGGTCAATACCCGGATCAAAACAGCATTGAAGGGAGGGGCACAAGCCATTCGCATTCAATTAAAAGATGTTCCCTCTCCAAACTTTGATAATCTTAAAATACTTCTTGAAGGAGTCTCACTGGCTGAAACAGAACTCCTGTTTCATGGATACCTGGGTGCTGATGCGCTCTACGACCACTTGTGTGAACTGGCTGGAACCAGGGGTGTTGATCCCGCCGACATGAAAGGATCACTGGGTGCCGACCCGCTGGGAAAAATGGCCACCTCGGGCATTCCCATCGCCAGCATGGAGAACATTGGCAAACTGGTCAGGAAAGTGAGGGAAACTTCTCCCGAAATGAGGGTCATTGATGTTGATGCCGGCTTGATCCAGAATTCGGGATCAACACTGGTGGAAGAACTGGCATTTGGGTTGGGCATGGCCAGTGAGTACATGGCTTTGCTCACCGCCCAGGGGATTGACCCACAGGATGCACAGGACTCGCTGCAATTAAGCCTGGCCGTTGGATCCAATTACTTTATGGAGGTGGCAAAGCTAAGGGCTGGCAGGATTCTCTGGGGAAAGATCAGCGAAGCCTATGGCATTGAGTCCTCCATGGGAAAGATCCGGATCCATTCCACATCGTCTGAATGGAACATGACACTGTATGATCCTTACGTAAACATGCTTCGTGGAACCACAGAAGCCATGTCATCTATCCTGGGGGGGGCTGACCTGGTTAGCGTACTCCCATTCGATTATCCTTACGAAAAGAGTTCTGCATTTTCGGACCGTATTGCCCGGAATGTTCAGATCATTCTCCGTGAAGAGGCCTATTTTGACCAGGTGGCCGATCCAGCCTCGGGCTCCTATTATATTGAAAGTCTTACCGACTCAATGGGGGAAAAATCCTGGGAAATGTTCCGTGAACTGGAATCAAAGGGAGGCTTTCGAAAAGCATTTGAATCAGGATGGATCCAGGAAAAAGTGGTTGCATCCCGAAATAAGAAATTAGAGAGAACGGCCTCAGGCAGGGGGAAGATCCTTGGGACCAATGCTTTTCCCAATTTCAATGAATTGATCCTGAAGAACCTGAAAAAACCGGGCAAAGATGAACCACGCGATTCTTCATTACACCCACTTGAACCATTTCGCCTCTCTTCGCTGTACGAAGAGGTTCGTATCGAAACAGAAAAAAGTGGAAAAAGGCCCAGGGTCCTCCTTTTCAAATATGGAAATCCGGCCTGGATGACTGCAAGGGCCACCTTCTCGGGAAACTTTTTTGCCTGTGCCGGATATGAAATTCTGGATCACCCTGCCTTTGATTCCATTGACTCAGGGATACAAGCTGCAAAGGATAAAAATGCAGACATTGTGGTACTTTGCAGTTCCGATGATGCATATGCTGAAATGGCCCCTGTGGTCTACAAATCCTTAAAGGACCGGTCAATTGCTGTTGTAGCCGGTTACCCGGCCGATTCGGCGGATACATTGCGCAAGGAGGGGATCGAACACTTCATTCATATGAAGAGCAACCACCTGGAGACTCTCAAAGAATTCAACCGCATGCTATTATAGTCACTTTTCACTTTTACTCTTTTACTCTTTCACACTTTCACACTTTCACACTACCATGAGGCCAGATTTCAGTAAAGTAGATTTTCGCCATATAAAAGCCGGTTCCCAGAGGCAAGACTCTTTGTCACTCTGGGAAACTCCGGAGCACATCAGCATCAAACCTTCCTATGACAGGAAGGAGCTTGAGAATATGGAGCATCTTAACTATGCGGCCGGACTGCCGCCATTCCTGAGGGGCCCATATTCAGCCATGTATTCCATGCGTCCGTGGACCATCAGGCAATATGCCGGATTCTCAACAGCAGAAGAGTCCAATGCCTTTTACCGCCGGAACCTTGCTGCCGGACAAAAAGGGCTTTCGGTGGCCTTTGACCTGGCAACCCACCGGGGATATGACTCCGACCACGAGCGTGTTGAAGGTGACGTGGGGAAAGCGGGGGTAGCCATCGACTCCATCCTCGATATGAAAATCCTTTTCGACCAGATCCCACTCAATAAAATGTCGGTATCCATGACCATGAATGGCGCCGTATTGCCCATCATGGCCTTCTATATTGTGGCCGGACTGGAGCAGGGTGCTACGTTGGAAGAGCTAAGTGGTACCATCCAGAACGATATCCTAAAAGAGTTCATGGTTCGCAACACTTACATCTATCCTCCGGGTATGTCAATGAAGATTGTGGCAGATATTTTTGAGTACACCTCCAGAAATATGCCCAAATTCAACAGCATCAGTATTTCCGGCTACCACATGCAGGAAGCGGGTGCCACGGCAGATATCGAATTGGCTTATACCCTGGCCGATGGATTGGAATACCTGCGCACCGGAGTAAAGGCAGGAATTGACATCGACGCTTTCGCTCCAAGGCTCTCCTTCTTTTGGGCCATCGGAATGAATCACTTTATGGAAATTGCCAAGTTGAGAGCAGCCAGAATGCTCTGGGCAAAGATTGTAAAACAATTCAATCCAAAGAATCCCAAATCCATGGCCTTAAGGACCCATTCCCAGACCTCTGGTTGGAGTCTCACAGAGCAGGATCCCTTTAACAATGTAGCACGGACTTCCATAGAAGCCATGGCAGCAGCACTTGGACATACCCAGTCGCTTCATACCAATGCACTGGATGAGGCAATCGCTCTTCCCACCGATTTCTCAGCCCGAATCGCAAGAAACACACAGTTGCATCTTCAGGAGGAGACAGAAATATGCCGTTCACTTGATCCGTGGGCCGGTTCCTATTATGTGGAATCTCTCACCCATGAAATTGCAAAAAGGGCCTGGGAACACATTCAGGAGATTGAAGAATTGGGTGGGATGGCAAACGCCATTGAAACCGGACTTCCGAAAATGCGCATTGAAGAGGCCGCTGCCAGAAAGCAGGCCAGAATTGACAGTGGAAAAGATATTATCGTCGGAGTGAATCAGTATCGACTGGATAAGGAAGATCCCATCGATATACTGGAAGTGGATAACACGGCAGTGAGACAATCCCAATTGGACAGACTAAGCAAGCTTAAAGTCGAAAGGGACAAGGGCAAAGTGAAAGCTTCATTGGAATCCATATCTATCTGTGCTAAAAGCGGTAATGGAAACCTTCTTGAACTTTCAATTGAAGCTGCCAAAAACCGTGCTACTCTTGGAGAGATCTCCTCCGCCATTGAATCTGTTTCCGGCAGGTACAAAGCTGTGATCCGATCCATATCCGGTGTTTACTCCTCTGAATCTTCCCAGGACCAATCTTTCCGGGAAGCTTGTGACATGGCAAAGGAATTTGCCAAAAAGGAGGGCCGTCAGCCCCGGATCATGATTGCCAAGATGGGTCAGGATGGACACGATCGCGGAGCCAAGGTGGTAAGCACAGGATATGCCGATATCGGTTTTGATGTGGATATCGGGCCCCTGTTTCAAACCCCTGTAGAAGCAGCCAAACAAGCGGTAGAGAATGATGTTCATCTGCTGGGGGTATCCTCTCTTGCCGCGGGACATAAAACCCTGATCCCACAGGTAATCGCAGAGTTGAAAAAACTTGGGCGCGCAGACATCATGGTCATTGCTGGCGGAGTAATTCCTGCCCAGGACTATGAATTCCTCTACAACTCGGGTGTTATGGCCATCTTCGGTCCGGGTACAAAAGTCACTGAAGCGGGCAAAGAAATCCTTAAAGTTTTACTGGAATCTTACGGATAAAACACGCTCTCTTTTAGAGGGTCATGAAAGAAGATAAGTCTGGAAGATTTATCTAATTCTTTAAGGAATTCCTGCTTTTCCCGCATAGCCAGCTCTGGATTCAGATCATAACCACTATGCACGCCTGATTTAAGAAAAAGTTCCAGGGGTATCAGATCAGTTACATAATAGGTATCTACCTCGGGAGTTTTAATCACCGGAACTACCATTCCCCGGGTATGTCCGTTAAATATTCTGAAATCGATGAATTCCCGATCCCACTCCTCCAGCCAATGAATTGTATCCAAATATCGAAGAAAAGAGGTGAAGAAAGAATTGGATTCTTTAGGATTGGGATGCTTTGCATATTCATAATGTGCTTTCAACACATGATACCTGGCATTTGGAAACCGCTTCACAATTTTTCCCGGAACGCGCCGAAAGGCCCCGCTTCCATGATCAAAATGAAGATGGGTGAAAATAACATCTGTAATACTCTCTGCGCTATATCCAAGATGCCCTATCTTTTCTTCAAGAGGAACCGGTATTTCCAGTCCATACTCCTGTATCAGCCTGGAGGGAAGAAAATCAGCGCAACCAGGATCCATAAGCACTACCTGCTCCTCTGCAATTATTAGCAGAGCATTCATGGCAGTTTTCATATACCCTTCAGTATCAATCCTATAAATAGCACTAATATGTTTCTCAGGGAGCGGTTTAATCATCTCCTCTGCCCTGACCCTTAAATATCCACTTTGAATTATATGGGTTTGCATCTTCCTCAAAATTATCAAACTTTTAGAGATGAAGAACCTGCAAATAGTTAATAAGTTCCCAAAGTACCTGTCAAATTCGTCTGAATAATCCTTTATTTTTATGACCGTACCTTGTTGTTGTGAATCCACAACCCAACAATATGAACTTCCATTTTATAGCCATCGGGGGAGCGGTGATGCACAATCTGGCCATTGCGCTTCACAAGAAAGGATACACGGTAAGTGGATCTGATGATGAGATTTTTGAACCCTCCTATTCAAGACTTAAAGAGCATGGACTTCTCCCGGAAAAGCAGGAATGGAATACCGACCGGATTCATTCTGGCCTGGACGCCGTTATCCTGGGAATGCAGGCCCGAAAGACAAACCCGGAACTCAAAAAGGCTCAGAAACTGGGAATTAAAATCTACTCCTTTCCCGAATACCTCTATGAACAGAGTAAAAACAAAAAAAGGATCGTCATAGGCGGCAGTCATGGAAAGACAACCATCACTGCCATGGTCATGCATGTACTGCGCGATCAGAATAAGGATTTTGACTATATGGTGGGCTCTCAGATTGATGGTTTTGACACCATGGTAAAGCTTACCGAAGAGGCCCCGCTTATCATACTGGAAGGCGATGAGTATCTCTCTTCTCCCCTCGATCAAACCCCAAAATTCCACCAATACAATCCCCATATTACGCTCCTGTCGGGGATTGCCTGGGACCATATGAATGTATTCCGCACTTTTGAGACCTATAAAAAACAATTCGGAAAATTTCTAAGAATCGCCACAGGTGGCGGGAAGGTCTTCTATTATGATGGCGATCCGATCCTGGGCGATGTTATTGACAAAAGCCATTGGTCGCTGTTGAAGATCCCTTACTGTGAACATCCTTTCAGGATAGAATCCGGACGCTTTCTTCTGGACACCAAATATGGCAATGTACCACTTGCACTATTTGGCCGTCATAATATGCAAAATATTCAGGGTGCTTTGCTGCTATGCAGGGAGCTGGGGGTCGAGGATCATCAATTCTACGATTCCATCCAGACCTTTAAGGGTGTTGAACGCAGACAAGAACTACTGGCCAATGAAAACAGCCGGTCAGTTTATCTTGATTTCGCACAAGCACCCACGACCGTAAAAGCGACCATCAATGCTTTCAAGGAGACCTACAAGAATCAAAAACTTGTCACCTGCCTTGAACTGCATACCTATAGCAGTCTTAACATGGAGTATTTGCCGCAATATAAGGGTGTACTTGAGGAGGCAGACCAGGCCATGGTTTACTTCAATCCGGCAGTGGTAAAGCGCAAAAAGCTTCCGGCTCTGTCACCAGATGAGGTTCAAAAGCAATTCGATAAAGAGGACCTTATTGTCTGCAATAATTCCCATGAAGTGGTAAATCATCTCAAATCACTGGACGAAAACACCTTTGTACTTCTGATCATGACCTCTGGGAACTTCTCGGGGATCGATCTCAAAAACCTGGCAAAGGAGCTGGTCAAAGGTTAATTTTTCATTTTTCTTTGGTAAAAAAAAAATTAGGTATTACTTTTGCCCTCCGATTAGAAATAATCGAGTTCTAAACTTACGGTCCGTTCGTCTAGGGGTTAGGACGCCAGGTTTTCATCCTGGTAACAGGGGTTCGATTCCCCTACGGACTGCTCTTAAACCCTGCAAGTCGTTGATTTGCAGGTTTTTTTTGCTTTATCACCTGCAATCAGGAATCGAACTCTGCAGGATCACGAGGTACTTTATTCCAGCATCCACTTCCACACCGGTTTTATTCTAATTCTCAAACCTTCAACTTCAAATTCACGTTCTATTGATTCGGTAAGTATTAATCCTTCTTTTAATCCATAAGTATTTACAGCATCCAAAAGTCCTGCCAATTCCCTATTGTAAGTTGATTCAACTTCAATACTCCAGGAAACTTGTATCGCTTCTACTATTTTTGATTTTTCCTTAATTACAAAATCACATTCCTTCTTTTGATTATGGTAATAAATCTCTTTTCCTTTCCTTTTAAGTTCAAGAAAAACCAGATTTTCCAACAAACGACCCTTGTCCTCTGTATGATGAAAAGCAAGCGTTTGAAGCAACCCTAAATCAATAAGGTATCCCTTTTTTGCATTTAGCATTTGTTTCTTCAGAGACACATCATATTTATTTACCATAAAAACCAAATAACTATCTTGTAGAAACGCAATATAATTGCTTATTGTGGTTGCATTTTTTACTCCAACCACCTTTGCCAAACTATTATACGACATGAGTTTTCCTACATTGCTGGAAATATAATAAACCAGTTCCAGCAATTCTTTTTCATTTGTAAGGTTATTCCGAACCATCACATCCCGATACAATACACTTTCATAGAGTGACTTGAGATATTCCTTATTACCTGACTTTAAATAGTCTGGAAATCCTCCCGATTCAAAGTATGAATTGAACTGCCCCTTTAATAAGGCCTTTTCATTTGTTGACAATAATCCTATTTCCGAATAATCTACATCTTTAAGTCTTAGAAATTCTTTAAAAGAAAAAGGAAATAATTCTCTTCTAACGTACCTCCCGGTTAAGTGAGTCCCTAATTCCCGGCTTAACATCGAAGCATTTGAACCAGTAACAAAAACCTTACTACCATAATCCCTGAGTCGCCTTATGTAACGTTCCCACCCTTCTATATTTTGTATCTCGTCAAAATAGTAGGTGTTTTGCTTACCAAAAAGCTCAATGAACAATTCTGTAAGAATTTGAAAATCGTTAACAGTAAATTTCAATACTCGTTCATCATCAAAATTGAAGAAATAATCCGATTCGTTCTGTTTTGATCTGATTTCCTGTAACAATGTTGATTTTCCACATCGTCGAACTCCTGATAATACGACAACTTCACTATCTTCTACAAATGACTGATGACGCAATACATCATCTGGTTTTAGACATAAAGTTCTCTGATCTAATATTACTTCTTTCAAAATTTGCCTATCCATAACAATGTAAATTTAATTGTTTCTATCTGAATTAGCAACTTTTCGCATATACTTTCTACTGTCAATAGACAGTCAGCCGTCTTACAATCATGCCTCTCTTTAAAAAACATGCACTTGAAGCAATAAATACCGAATTTGACAACCAACATTCACAACCAATTAACAACCACAAAGCTCTCTCTTTGAAAGCATGTTACAGATTCTCTGCCTTTTAGGCTGAAAATAACCACTCCCCTACGGACTGCTTTAAAGCCTTGCAAGTCGCTGATTTGCAGGGTTTTTTTGTTTCTGTGCGAAATAGAGGGAATCGAACCCTTGCCATTCATCTTTCTGGAAGTAATAACTGCTTGCATTAAAATAGCTTATCTTTATCATGCAAGATTATTTGTATGCCTAATCTATATATTATAGCAGGCTGCAATGGAGCAGGAAAAATAACTGCCTCATTTACAGTCCTTCCCGAAATGTTGGATTGTGACGAATTCATCAATGCAGATGAAATCGCCCGTGGGCTTTCACCACTGAATCCTGAAAAAGCATCCATAGAGGTTGGCAGGTATATGCTGAGTAAATGCGATTACTGGATGATTTTCGACAATTCTGTTTCCCCAACTGAACTTATTGCTGAAGGAAATTTCAGTGGTGAAGTCGAGATTTTGAATCCAAAAAAATTGGAAATTTTAAAAAGCCAAGAACATGACAAAGAAAGATAATCCTGTGAGGGAAAAAATCCTGAAAGGAATGGAACTAACCCATAAGAGGCTCATCAAATATAAAAAGGAAAGAAACCTCGATTTAATTGTTTCCAAAGATGGGAAAGTTGTCAGCATTCCAGCTAAAGATTTATAGCTTATCATAATTCCATTTACACAAAATTGCACACCGGAATTGCACACCCCAATAAACAGGCAATACAGAGAGGCAGCACTATTACCTCTATTTTGTCAACAACATCTTCCGTACCTGTTGCTGACCGTCAATGATCATCCTGTAGTAATAGACTCCGCTTTTCAGGTTGGTTCCATGAAACCTCAGGGAATGCTTGCCAGGCATTTTATAGCCATTTACCAGGTTTACACATCTCTTACCCAGCATATCAAACAGTGCAATCTCCACGAAAGTGTTTTGTTCTGTTTCATACTCTATTCGGGTGACGGAGCGAAAAGGATTTGGATAATTCTGGTGCAGGCTAAAGCTATGTGTTATCAGGTTTTCACCAATGTCAGTGATTTCAGTAAGATTCCATAATTCAAGGCTGTCTAAAACGGTAGTTGCACTGATTGTCTGAAAATAGGTTGCTTCATCTTCAGTTAAAACGGCATAAAAGGTATTACCAACAGTACTCTCTTGATATATTGTTGAATATAATACGCAAGCCATGAGATATGATCCTTTCATGGAAGGATGGCTCCAGTCGCTCAAATGTAAATAATGGCGCGGGTAATTCAATTCTTCAAGAACTGCATACCATGCCCATCCAACGGGAGCAATCAGGAAACCCAGTATGTTAGAGTATTGCAATGTGTTATTATATATCTTCACCTGCATATCTGCATAAGTGTCTGCCATGCCATTCCACTTCATTCCGTCCTCATAGGCCCAGGGTAAACAATAGATCATTATTGTCGATTCACAGTTCTTCTCAATCATATTCTGCAGGTCATACAGGGCGGGATAAAGTCGCTCGTTTGGAAATAATTCCGGATAACCGGCAATACTGCCACTTCCCTGTAAAACAACATAATCCCAGTCCCTCTCTTTGATTATTGCTTCAGTATCGCTGCTGCCGGCATGATCAGAAAGGGAGAAGCCACCCCGTAGATATTGGTCAACTGAAATTTCCTTGCCTGAATGAGCAGCCATCTCTTTAAACAAATTCGGGAGATCACTGAAATTGAAATGACTGCTGCCAAGAAACAGTATATCACATGAATCCTGATCTGTACCATGCACGGCATTTGCCATTTCCTGTGCCTGAGTACTGGAAATTAGAAATATTAATGGCAGTAACCTAAAAACTTTCAATGCATTACTGGCAGTTCGCATTATCCCAATCCTTTTAATGCAACAACCCACATCTCTTTTGATGTAACAAAGAATAGAGATGGGGAATTACAGCAAGACCAGATTAATGTTGTTGCGTTAAGAAAAAATATCTAGTTAAATCTTCTCTAAGATATTTCTCAATTCAGCACCCTTTTCCTCTATCTGCATCATTTCCTGATTGATCCCGGCAATGAATTTGTTCTCCTCAGGGGTACCCCTGACTGCCTCAAAATCCTTGTCAACAACCGACTGATCGCCATCTACTCCGAAGCCCAATTTACTACTGTCATCATACTCTTTGGAAGCATCGTTTAAAATCATTTTGTCCAGTTTAATGGATTCCTTCTCCCATTTGGATAACAGTTCAAGTAACTGACCGGCTTCGATATTGCTTACATCTATATCATACCTCTCAGAGAGAATCCGGGTTGTCCAATCCCATACATAACTTTCGTAGGAGTCGTGTATACGCTTTAGTCCGGAGGATATTTCATCCAGGCTTTTCAGGTTACCACAACTAATATCCTTGATAAGTGCCTCTACTTCCTGCTCAGGGGCAATCATTCCTGCCAGATCAATCCATTTGTCAGTAGTATTATTACTGGTCACGAGTCCTTCTCGCAAGGTTTCGATTGATTTGGACTCCTTGAGTGCCTCCAACTTCTTAATGATCTGGTTCCCAATAAATATGGACATGGCCATGTCGTAATATTTCCGGGTCGATTTCAGCATCAGTCTTTTTATCCTGACCCCCTTATAATAAACAGTCTCCTGCTTCTTGGCGGCATTTTCGTAAAGCCCTTTTAAGATATCAAGGCTGCCGATCACTTTCTGCATAATATACGGACTCAGAAAATCGAAATTAATCAGATCCATCTTTTCTGGATCTTTTCTTTTGTCCCTGGAAGGCCATTTTTCACTATCACGTCTTGTGCCAACCGTAAAAAGATTCATACCCGGAGTTAAAATACTCCTTTCATTATCCACATTGATATATGAAAAGGGGAAATCGCTGGTATCGAAACTTCCCGGATTTTTACCCATCACCACAGAAAATGCTCCTATACGGCTTGGCCACAACAAATAGGCAAATGAACCGGTTTTGGCTCCTCTTTCCACAATTCCCTGATGAACCGGCCCAAGCTTATACATGTGGTTGCTCTGGTTCGTACCACTTCCTGCATTATAAAAGGAGAACAACCCGGCAATCAACAGGGTGGATTTATGGTGGGTTACCGTATAAGGCCCTGCAAACACACTCACAGCTTCTCCATGGAAGGCTTCAGAATTTGCAAAGAAGAGACAGCTTTCCGCCGAGAATTGTTTGCCAACCTCAACACCCTGTCCAATGAAACTTTTATCGATCAGGGCTCCTCCATCAACAGTAGATCCCGATAACACCATGAAGTTCTTCGCAATCACATTCTCACCAATGGTAACAGGCGCCTCACGATTACTTACAATGGTCCCATTCTTCAACAAAGATGCACCTCTGATTGAGGCATGCGCTCCAATGTTAACATCATAAATGGAACCCGTATTTAAGATCTTTGCTCCGGGTCCTATCTCTCCTGTTTCTGAGGTCTTCTCCTTGGCATAATCACGAATCATCCCATTGATAGAATCTACTAATCCAGGATCATGGCGATAGCAAACCAGCATGTAAGCCAGTTGAGCATTGAGTCTGTCAAACATTAACAATTCCCTGCCTCCACCTTCATTGAGAACTTCAACTTCAAACCCGTTCCCAAAAGAGGCAGGCCCATTCACTGAAATTGTATCTACATTTTCGATGGTTGCTTCATCCCCGATCCGGTAGTTTCGGATGGAATGAACGTTATCGATGAGGACTCCATTACCAATCTCACAATTGTCAATCTTACAATTGAACAAGCCGGATACCTCCCCAATTTTAACAACTCCCAGGAACCGCACATTGTGAATATGATCAATTGAAAATTGATCCGAAACACTTACTTGTGACCAGTCGGAAGAAAAACAGCCCTGATCTTTTAGGGCTGTTATTTCTGAACTATTTAATGACCTTATACTCATCTCTTTTAGCGTGTAGGAATATTTTGTTGTGAAATTTCTTCTATATCCTTAAAGTACTTGACGCTCTCGACCTGGAGTTCCATGGTTGCAGGATCATCGCAAGTAATAACCGCATGTTCATGCAACTGTAACATGGAGACAGTCCACATGTGACTTACTCCTCCCTCAATTACCTCTCTCACAGCCCGGGCTTTTCCAAACCCAGTGATAATAATAACTACTTCTCTGGCATCCATAACCGTACCCACTCCTACAGTAAGTGCCTGTGTGGGAACTTTTGACATATCATTGTTGAAAAACCTGGAATTGGCCAGAATTGTATCATAACTCAGGGTCTTTACCCTGGTCCTGGAAACCAGGGAGGATCCTGGCTCATTAAAGGCAATGTGTCCATCCGGGCCAATACCGCCCAGGAACAATTCAATACCCCCCAACTGTTTAATCTTAGCCTCATAATCCGAGCATACCTTTTCCAGATCCGCACCATTTCCATCTAAAATGTTAATGTTTTCAGCAGGAATATCAATATGGTTAAACAGATTCTCATACATAAATGAATGATAACTTTCGGAGTGATCTTCCGGTATACCTACATACTCATCCATATTGAATGTAATAACATTTTTAAAGGAAATATCCCCTGCTTTATAGCTTTTTATGAATTCCTTATAAACTGGTATGGGTGAAGAACCGGTGGGCAGACCCATCACAAATGGTTTTTCAGCCGTTGGTCCAAAGGCCTTGATTTTTCCCATAATATAGTCAGCGGTCCATTTCCCGGTAATAGCTTCTGTCTCTTTAATTACAATTCTCATGATTAATAAATTTTTGTAGTTGTTAATTAGTTTTCTTTAATATCATTCTTGCATCTCCAATAACACTTCCCTTTCCCTCGTCCAGTACAAACAGAGGATTAATATCCAACTCCTCTATCTCTGGAAAATCTGCCGCCATCTGGCCCAATCGCAACATCGCATCAATAACTGAATCAATATCCCTCGGGGCACGACCTCTCGATCCTTTGAGAATCTCGTATGCCTTGGTTTGTTCAATCATCTCCCTGGCTTGTTCACGGTTGAGTGGCGCAACGCCGAAGCTGACATCCTTGAATATCTCAACAAAGATACCTCCCATCCCAAACATTAATACAGGTCCGAAAGAAGGATCCCTTTTTATACCCAGGATGAGCTCTTCAGAGCCGGTAATCATTTTGATCACATAAATACCCGTTATGGTGGCATCAGGCATCAGTTCATTTACGTTTTGGTGTATCCTTTCATAAGTATCTCTTGCCTCCTGGGCATTACCGATATTAAGCTCAACACCCTTCACATCAGATTTATGTATAATTTGATCCGAAACCACCTTCATTACCACAGGATAACCGATTTCATCAGCAATTTTCACGGCCTCATCAGCACTTGTGACAAGTTTTCCCTGAGGTACCGGTAATCCATAGGTTTGAAGCAGTTCGATGGTTTCAACTTCGGGAATATACGCTCTGCCATTTGATCGAACCTTATCCATTATTTCATTAGCTAACTTGGACTGAATATTTTCCAGTGCCGGAAGCTGATGAACTTTTGATTTTAGATTTTTATTAAAATGGTGGACCGCATGAAAAGCTGTACTCATGGATTCCGGAAGAAAGTAATGGGGTATTTTATGTTGCTGCAATATATTGATCCCGGAGGCAACATCTTTTTCACCCATAAAGGAAGCATAGATCGGCTTAGTCTGTCCTTCAGCAATTTTGGTAATATCCTCAGCAATGGTGTCAATATCCGTCATCGATTGAGGGGTCAGAATTACAAAAACCCCATCCACATCAGAATCATCAAATGCAGCCTTGATTGCTGCTAAATAGCGATCTGACCTTGCATCGCCGATCACATCAACCGGGTTATTAATATTTGCTGTGGCAGGTAGTGCCTTCTTAAGAATTTGTGTTGTCTCATCAGAAAACTTAGCAAGCTGGAGACCTCTGGAAATCGCTGCATCTGTTGTAAGTACACCAGGACCACCAGCGTTGGTGATGATTGCTACCTTTTCCGATTTAGGAGCTGGCTGATATGCAAATGCAATGGCCTTGTTGAACATCTCTTCAATATGATCGCAGCGAATAATCCCTGCCTGTTCAAAGGCTGCGTCACAGATCTCATCTTTACCGGTCAGCGAACCGGTATGTGAGGCCGCTGCTGAGGCTCCCTCATCGGTACGGCCTGACTTAATAATCAAAATAGGTTTCCCGCTTTTTTCAATAACCTCTTGCGCTGCCTTCATCAAAGCTGCACCGTCGGAAACCTCCTCCAGGTACATCAAAATAACCTTGGTTTCATCATCATCCATCAAATAGTAAAGCAGGTCAATCTCGCTGATATCTGCTTTGTTTCCAAAACTAATGAACTTGGAAAAACCTATGTGCTTGGCTATGGCATAATCCAAAACGGCTGTACAGAGGGCACCACTCTGGGAGAGGAATCCAATATTACCCTTATCCGGCATCTCCCTCGCAAAAGATGCATTCAGGTTTGTTTCCGGAGCAGTATTGATCACACCAAGACAATTGGGCCCGATAAATGACATATCATACTTGCGGGCTATCTCAATAAGTTGTTTTTCTTTCTTCAGTCCGGCTTCACCAACCTCTTTAAAACCGGCAGAGATGATGATCACCGATTTAATCCCTTTTTGTCCGCACTGTTCAAGGGCCATATGGCAAACAGAACTGGGGAAAACAAGGATTGCCAGGTCAACATCATCAGGAACATCAACTACATATTTATACGCTTTGATCCCCTTAATGCTTTTTTCTTTTGGGCTTACAGGATAGACAATCCCATTAAAATCAGATTTAAGGATATTATCCAGGATATCGTGTGGAACGGTACCTTTTACTTTATTGGTACCAATAATAGCAACTGATTTTGGGTGAAAAATCGTTTCCAGATTCTTCTGGCGAAGTTTTTGTAAATCATTCATAGTGGGAAAATTACCAGTCTTTAATGGTTTGTTTAAACATATTCAGCTATAAAATTCACTGCATCCTCTATGCTCTGGACTTCAAGGGCTTTGTCCTCGTCCATTTCGATATCAAACTCCTCTTCAAATCCGGCTACGAGTTCTACACTCTGCAAGGAATCCGCTCCCAGATCGAATACAAAATTTGCTTCATCGGTGATTTCAGAGGCTTCAATGTCAAGTACACTGCTAACAACGTTTTTTACGCGTAATAGAATTTCACTGTTTTCCATTAGTAAGATTTATTTAGGTTAGGAATTGGATTCAAAGGGGAAAAATAAATTAGCGAGCCAAGATATAAAATCTTTCTGTCCAGTCCAACCTCCTTCAAGGTATTTAAATCGAATTTTGATTACTAACTTGCACCCTTAATCTAGTTTCGGATCTTAATATGTGAAAATGAATGGTAAAGTGATCGGAGTTGGATTTCAGAAGACAGGCACTTCATCACTTAGAGAGGCCCTGAAAATACTGGGATATCGGGTGAAAGATACCAGTGCACGTCCCCTGATTCCCATTCTAAAAGGTGATTACGGAAAAGTACTTCGAATGATCAGGGATTACGACGCCCTGGAGGATACACCCTGGTATATGATCTATAAGGAACTTGATGAGAGGATACCTGGATCAAAGTTTATTTTAACCAGGAGAGATAAAGAGTCCTGGTATCAGAGCGTTTCCAGACATATCGGATTCCTGAGAAATGCCAGTCATGAATGGATCTATGGCAGGGGAAAAGGATTGCCAAAAGATGACAAAGAGAACACCATCAATGTTTATACCAGGCACAATGAAGGGGTGATTGAATATTTCAAGGATCGACCAAAAGATCTGCTGGTAGTTGATTTCACAACCGGTGATGGATGGGAGCAGCTTTGCACCTTCCTGGATAGGCCAATCCCGGAAGAGCCCTTTCCCCATGCCAACAAATGGCAGGATAAAAAGTCCAGACAATCCTATTATGGTCAGAAAAAGGATTTCAAATTCTATCGAAAACAGGTCAGGAACTGGTGCAAAATCAAATATATTGACTGGAGAGGATATTGGTAATAAAACCCCTTATTGAATTATCCAATCCCTTGAATTGAATCTTTAATTCCTTTACCTTAGCTCAATCATCCACGGATTAAACCCCTCTGCTGTTTCAGCAAATGGCTGAACTATATGTGAGATGATTTGAAAATAATAAGGCCCGTAAAATGAAATTCAACCATTTCTATTTCGTGCTGATTATTTGCGCTTTAACGCTTTTTCAAACTCCATTATGTTCACAAAATGAGGCCCCTGTAAATCAATTTCCCCCGGTCATTCTCGAAAGAACTGAAATCCGAACCCTTCATTCAGATATCATCGGTCAGGACTTTGAATTATGGATATCTGTTCCGAAAAGTTATTCTGCCAATGACACAATAGTTTATCCTGTAATGTACTTACTGGATCCGTACCGGGCTTTCTTAATAGTGAAAGGCTTCATTGATGTGATTACATTTCCCTCTGCTTATATTCCGGAAATTATCATTGTAGGTATTGGATACGGGGGCGAAGATTCCGAAGCTATGATAAATTGGGCTTTGGGCCGGATAAGAGACATGACTCCTGTGAGAAGTACTGAAACTGAAGAGATCTACAGGAACAGATTTGAAGCATTAGGTATAGATAATGTTGAAGTGCATACAGGTGGCGCTTCAAAATTTCTGGAATTCATTGGAAAAGAACTGTTTCCATTCATAGGGTCCAACTACCGAATAGACACTCAAACCAGATTGTTGAGTGGCTATTCACTTGGCGGTTTATTTGGAATGTATGTGTTGTTTCATAAGCCAGACCTGTTCAACAAATATCTAATTGGAAGCCCCAGTATTCACTTTAAAGATGGAATCACATTTGACTATGAAGACGACTACGCACGAAAACAATCAGATTTAGTAGCTGACGTTTTCATAAGCGCGGGGGAATTGGAAGAAAGCACATCCCGGAATGTCAAGAAAATGGAAGAATTGCTTAGTTCACAAAATTATGAAAATCTAAATCTGAAAACAGTCATCTTTGACAATGAAAACCATATAACATGTTATCCCGCTGCCTTAAGCAGAGGGATAATAGAATTACTTGGAAGTCAGGATAATAATTGATATTATAAAACCCAACTAATGTCACTTCAAATCATTCCATTTCAATCCGGCATAAACAGCTGTTACATCATAAAGGACAAAGGTGCTGTACTTGTAGATGGAGCTCCTTTTAAAGAGGCGTCATCATTCACCGGGATCCTCGATAGTCATGGCATCAAACCCCGGGAGATACAATTGATCATCCTGACCCATGGGGATTTCGACCATGTGGGAGGTGCAAAGGAATTAAAGGAACTTACCGGGGCCAAAATTGCAATTCACGAGAAGGACAGGGAAAATCTTGAAAAGGGAATATTCCACTGGCCGGATGGGGTCACCCCCTGGGGGAAAATTTCCCGTGCCATGCTCAAACCTTTGCTGAACAAAAAAGTTGCATTTCCTGCCGTAAAGGCCGATATCGTGTTGGATGAAAAAGGCCTTTCATTGAAAGAATACGGCATCCCAGGGAATATCGTTTATACCCCGGGACATACTTATGGATCGGTAAGTGTATTGCTGGAAACTGGTGATGCGTTTATCGGGTGCCTTGCCCACAACAAGGTTCCCTTCGTATTAAAACCCAGTTTGCCTATCTATGCAAAGGATATAAATTTGCTAAAAAAAAGCTGGAAGATTGTCATCGATCAAGGCGCAAAAACAATCTACCCGGGACATGGAAAACCCTTTCCAGTGGAAAAGATCCTGAAGTCCCTTAATTAACGATCCATAAAAAAAGTACTTATGGAACCTGTTAAAAAGCTGGTGGAATCTACAATGAAGAAATAGATATCTTTGACCCGACAGAGAGAAGCGAAGAGACTGCCAACCATGAGCCAGACCAGACTTGAATTATTGAATGACCTGTTCGACAGGTGGTGCGGAGAGAATGTGATTTCGATCAATAAATTACCTGCTTCCGGATCTCCCAGGGAGTACTACCGGATTACCGGCAGTGAGACCACAGTCATTGGAGTCATCAACCTTGACCGCGAAGAGAATGAGGCTTTTATTACCTTCAGCCGTCATTTCCGCTCCAGAGGAATGGCTGTTCCTGAGATCTACCTGGTGGACCTTGATAACCATGCTTACCTGCAGGAGGACCTGGGTGATTTAACACTGTTCGATTATCTGTTTAAAGTTCGCGACAACGGTGACTTCCCGCTGGAGTTGCGGAACGTATATAAGGAGGTCCTTACCGAGCTTCAGAAATTTCAGATCACCGGCGCCAAGGGCCTCGATTACACGGTATGCTATCCCCGTTCCAGTTTTGACAGGCAAAGTATGCAGTGGGACCTGAGCTATTTCAAATACTATTTCCTCAAACTATCAGGTATTCCCTTCAACGAACAGTTGCTCGAGAATGACTTCAATACACTGATTGAATACCTGCTGGCCCAGGAGACAGATTATTTCCTTTACCGGGATTTTCAATCCAGTAATGTGATGCTGCGCAATGGGAAACCGTGCTTTATCGATTTCCAGGGAGGCAGGAAGGGTGCCCTTCAATATGATGTAGCTTCCCTGCTGTTTGACGCCAAAGCAGATATCCCTCCCAAAGTCAGGGAAGAACTTCTTGAGCATTACATCCTGAAGCTGGAGAACTATCCCTCAGTGAACAGGAAAGGATTTCGTGAGTCCTATTATGCCTATGTGCTGATCCGGATTATGCAGGCCATGGGAGCTTATGGCTTCAGGGGATTTTATGAGAAGAAAACTCATTTCTTACGGAGCATTCCCTATGCCCTGAATGACCTGAAGTGGATCCTGGAAAATGTTAATTTCACCATTGAGATTCCGGCCCTGCTGAAGGTTTACCAAACCCTGTTGACTGCACCCAAACTGAAAAAATTCAAAAATAAAGCTAGCCGAAAATCAACCCTGACCGTCTCCATCAACAGTTTCAGCTATAAACACGGTGTTCCGGATGATCCCAATGGTCACGGTGGAGGATATGTATTCGACAGCAGGGTTATCACCAATCCGGGAAGAATAGAGGAGTACAAATGCCTCACAGGAAAAGATAAACCCGTTGTGGACTTTCTCAATCAGCAGGAGGATGTGAGCGAGTTCCTGGACATGGCCTTTTCATTGGTAGACATGTCAGTGGATAAATATGAGGAGCGGAATTTCACCCACCTGATGGTCAGTTTTGGATGCACGGGTGGTCAGCACCGATCGGTATACTGTGCTGAAAGGCTTGCAGAACACCTGCGTGAAAGCCAGTCAGTCCAGATCACCCTGTGGCACAGGGAACAGGACTAACTCCATTGTCTGTCCCAGGAGCGCTGTTCGTTCCACTCCTCTGTGGGTGCAAAAAGCTCCTCATCCCTCTGAAGGTGCTCCATAACCACCTCTTCATTCAGCTCCACTCCAATCCCCGGCTTATGGGGAACCACCACGTATCCATCCTGTACCAGTGGCTTATCCAATCCGGTAACCAGATCTTCCCACCATGGATTGTCAACTGAGTGATGTTCCAGGGCAACAAAATTTTCTGTGGCTGCTGCTGTATGCACACAACCCAGGAAGGTGACGGGGGAAGAGGCATGGTGAAGGGCCATGGCAATGCCATGCTCCTCTGCGAAATCACCTATTCGCTTGGTTTCCAGGTAACCTCCTGCCGAAACGGGATCGGGGTGGACCATATCCACCGCACGTTTTTCGATGAGATCCCTGAATCCCTCTTTCAGGTAGATATCCTCTCCCGTGAGTGTGGGCACTTCAATAGCCCTTGAGATCTCCTTCCACTGTTCGGTATACTGCCAGGGGATCAGATCCTCCAGCCATGCAATATTATAGGGTTCAAATGCTCTCCCCAACCGGATCATACTATTGACTCCCATGTGTCCCACATGATCGATTCCCACCGGGACTTCCCATCCAATCTCCTCTCTCATGGCAGCCACATATTTTACCATCTCGGCTATCCCTTTTTCTGTAATCTGAACCCTGGTAAAGGGATGTTTGGTTAATCCGTAGGTTCCTCTTCTTTGATCCCAGCCCCGCATATTACCCCACGCTTCCATATTGGTGAGTGTACCCGGAATATCTTTAATTAGTCCGATGCCTATGTCCATTTTCATGATGGTAAAGCCCTTTTCCAGCCTCCCATTCATTTTCTTTGCAAATTCTGCCGGCTCTTTTATAGTGGGTGTATCCACATAGATCCGAACTTTGTCACGGTACTTTCCTCCCAGCAGCTGATAAAGCGGAACACCATACACCTTACCGGTGAGATCCCAGAGTGCCATCTCCACACCCGAGACACCCCCTCCCTGCCGGCCATGGTCCCCAAATTGTTTGATGATCTTGAAAATCCGCTCCACATTGCAGGGATTTTCACCAAGGATACGGCTCTTTAACATCAGGGCATATCTTTTATCTGCCCCATCCCTGACATCCCCTAAACCATGCACTCCCTGATTGGTGTAGATTTTCACAATGGGCACATTTCCAACCTGGGCAATGCGCATATCTGTGATCTCCAGATCCGACGGACCCGAGTATCGGCTCACAGATTGCGTGAGGTATTCGATCTGCTCCTCTATGGGAGAATGTAACAGGATTCCAAGGCCCAAACCGCCAAGTCCTGCTTTTTTCAGGAATGACCTTCTATTCCTGCTGCTTTCATTGGTCTCCATGTTATTAAGGTTTGCTAAATTTTAGACTTAAGGATACAAATTATTAAAATACTTCATATCTTCCCTTTTTAAATGTATGAAGAAAAGCACAGTATTTAAAATCTTACTTGGACTGGCCGGATTGACCATGATCCTTTTCCTGCTCTCCTATTTAAGCGACAGAAGCGTTTTCCTGGGTCCTCTACTGATTTCATTTTTTATTTTTCTGGCATTTGGCGTACGAGGAAATCCAATTTCAAAAGGATTCTCCTATACCATTATGATCTTTGCAGCAGTCAGCATCTCCATGTTCTACCCCGGACTATTTATTCAATGGGGTGAGTTTGAACTAAAAGCTACCATCATTCCTCTGCTTCAGATCATCATGTTTGGGATGGGGTCCCAGATGAGCGCCCGGGACTTCGCCGGAGTTGTAAAGATGCCAAAGGGTGTATTGGTGGGACTGGCATTACAGTTCACCATCATGCCTATTGTAGGATTTACCATTGCCACCACATTTGGATTCCCACCCGAGGTAGCGGCCGGAATCATCCTGGTGGGATCTTCACCCAGTGGACTTGCGTCCAATGTGATGTCATTCATCGCCAAAGCCAATCTGGCGCTATCTGTTACCCTGACAGCGATTGCTACCATGCTTGCTCCTCTGATAACACCTTCGTTGATGAAGCTGCTCGCCGGACAGTTTGTTCCCATCGATTTTTGGGATATGATGCTGGGGATCATCAATATAGTAATCCTTCCAATCATTGCCGGACTCATTTTCAATGCGGTGGCTTACGGAGAATTCAATCGTAGAAGTATATTCCTGCAAGCGCTGGTATACCTGCTTATTATCGCCGGGAAAAATCTCATCCTTTACCAAACAACCGAGATAGAATCCGGCACTGCATTTATACAACTGGGGAAAGATCTTCTCTGGTTCCTCTTCTTACCGACTCTGGCTGCCATAGTATTTAATAGTCTGGTGAAAGGTAACAGAGCTATCCTTGATAAGGTACTGGCTTTTGTATCAATGGCCGGGATCGGTGTCATCATTGTGGTCATTACTGCTGCAGGAAGGGACAGCCTGCTGGACATTGGATTCCTGTTGGTTTTTGCATGCCTTTTGCACAATACTACCGGGTATTTTCTGGGGTACTGGATTTGCAAATTGGCCAGGATGGATGAGAAATCCTGCCGGACCATTGCCCTGGAGGTGGGCATGCAGAATGGTGGACTGGCCTCGGGGATTGCCCTGCAGATGGGAAAAGTGGCAACCATTGGATTGGCCCCTGCAGTATTCGGACCCATGATGAATATTACGGGCAGCTCCATTGCCACCTGGTGGCGCCGAGCTGCTACGCAGCAAGTCGAAAGTGAAAAGTGAAAAGTCGAAAGTGAAAATTAACTTTCGATCCGAATTATTAACTACTAACACATAATTACATACCCATGAAAAAACTAATATTTCTTACTTCGATTCTGGTGCTGGCCCTATACTTCAATGCACCCGCCCAATTCTTTAACTCCACCGAAGAGCTGATCTACCTTACAAAGGAGTGGACGGGAGAACGGTTTGATGATGGCCGGCCCAAGGTGCCTGAGGAGATCCTGGAGAGGATGAAAAATATTTCCATCGAAGAGGCTTGGGGAGTGTTGCGATCCAAGGGATATCACAACCAGTTTGAAGGAAACTGGGTCATTCTTCATGAGGATGAACCGGTTGTGGGCAGGGCTATGACTGCCCGCTATATGCCCAAAAGACCTGAGATAATGGACCGGTTCACCGAGAAAGGCCATGAACAGGGACGTGTGGGTGCCATGAATTCCTGGCCCATTGATGTACTGCAGCAGGGTGATGTGTATGTGGCCGACGGGTTTGGGAAGGTGATAAATGGTACCCTGATAGGTGACAACCTGGGCAATGCCATATTTGCAAATTCCGGAAATGGGGTGGTCTTCGACGCAAGCTCGCGTGACCTGGAAGGTCTTTCCAAGATTAAAGGATTCAACGCTTTTGTGAGGGCCTTTGATCCATCTTTCCTATCGGAGAGTATGCTCATGGGCATCAATGTCCCCATCAGGATCGGCCGGGCCACGGTATTCCCCGGTGATGTGGTACTCGCCAAAAAAACAGGAGTGCTATTTATCCCTGCCCACCTTGCTGAAGAGGTGGTAGTCAGGTCCGAATTCATTGCGCTTCGGGATATGTTCGGTCATGAGATGCTGAAGAAGGGAATCTATACGCCCGGACAGATTGACGGACGCTGGAGCGATGAGATCAAGGCTGCATTCCTGGAATGGGTAGAAAATAATCCCGATGAACTTCCCATGACACAGGAGGCATTGGATGATTACCTGAAAGACCGGACCTGGTAACTTTCCGTTTTTAACTTGGGGCAAAACTGGTCCAGACCGATAACCTGGCCGGGATGGTTATAAAGTAGTATATTTGGCAACGTATTTCTAAAAAAATAATGGTATTCCAATGAAGAGATTATTGATTGTCATTGCACTAGCGGCGGGAGTGATTCTTTCATCATGTTCAAAGAGGTCTCCCGAGTTTGTCAACAGCATTCCCGATGATGCCATCGGAGTGGTATCAATACACCCGATGCAGCTTCATACAAAGAGCAAAATTAACTCCTTTGAAACAATTAAGGAGAAAGTGAAAGATGAGATCTGGGGACAGATCCTGGAAGATCCGCTCAGTACCGGACTGATGTTGAATGAGTATACCTATCTGTTTGCTAAAATGGAAGAGAATGAGCCGATCATAGGTGTTGTGAGTGGTATGAAAGATGTGGAAAGATTTGTATCCATCCTTGCAAAAATCAAGGAGGATATCAGCGAGGAGTTCAAAGATATGGAAGGTTACACCTATGTTCAACCGGATCAGGAGGGTATCATTGCCTGGAATGAGGAGCAGATGATTCTCCTTGCCTCACCTGACAGTGCTCAATTTGAAGAGTCCTACTGGACCGAAAGCCTGGATAAAATGTTCAACCCGGTCAAGGAAGAGTCCATTACCAGTCTTGTGGATTTCAAAGATTTCATGGGCAAGATGAAGGATCTGAATGTTTGGATCTCCAGCGACGAAATGCGTGAGGTAATAGAGAAGCTGGCAAAGGATCAGATTCCTGAAATACCGGTCTCCTTGTATAATAACTATGCCCAGATATATATTGATTTTTCTAATGGAGCAATGAATATCACCGGCGAAACCCATTTCAGTGAGGAGGTTGAAAAAAACGTGGAGGAGTTCCTTGTTATGAATCCCTCGCTCAATGAAGAGATGCTAAATCTGGCCCCGGGTGGAAACCTGCTGATAGCCATGGCTGGTTCCATGGACCTGGAAAAGGTTCAGAAAATGGTAGAAAAATATGCACCCCCTCAGGTTGATTCAGTAGGGAATAAGGTCGAAGAAGCGATTGGATTGTCAGGCAAAGAAATATTGAATGCATTCACAGGTGATTTTACCATCGCAGTCAATGGACTGGAAGGAGAAGTAATGATCCCGGTGGAACTCTTCATAGGCTTTGGTGTAAACTCGGAACTCCTTCAGGAACATTTTTTAGGTATGGTTGAGGGAATGGTCCCGGTGGAGGAGCAGGGTGACTTCTTTGTGATCAATCTTCAAGGGACTGAGATATACAGTGGGATCATTAATGACCTTTGGGTGGTTACCAATGCAAAGGGTTACAAGGATGCTGTGAAAGGCGGAAAGCTCAACAACTCCCTGGCGGATTCAAAATTCAAAGATTTTTCTGATGGATCCATGGGCATGTATGTAAATCTTGACCTCTCCGGGTACCCATCCATGGTCCAGGGTATGGTGGAGCAGGATTCAGTAAAGAAAGTGTGGATTGAACGAATTACCGATCCATTCGATTACCTGGGAATATCTGCCAGCAACGACCAGAGCATCATCACACTCAAAACCAGTCATCCGTTAGAGAACAGTCTCTATACCCTTCTGAAACTGACGAATGCTCCGGATTAGGATAAACAGTAACTGAGGCACGATCGATGACCATCCGGCTGGATAAAATGATTCCGCTCCCCCTGTTGGAGCAGGATACCACAGGCTCCGGGATATGGGAGATAGAATCAGTTCTTTTTGAACAGGGAAAAACCTACATCATTGAGGCCCCGTCGGGACGGGGAAAGACCAGCCTCCTTTCCGTAATCTACGGAATTCGAAAAGATTACCGGGGTAAGGTTTACCTTGACCACAATGATATCAAAGACTTTTCCTGGAGGGATTGGTCACTCTTCAGAAAAGAGAAGCTCTCTTTCATTTTCCAGGGATTGGAACTGTTTGATAACCTCACTGCCCTGGAAAATATCCAGCTCAAAAATTCCATCTCCCATCATCAGTCAGCTCAAAAGATTGAAGAGATGGCTGAAAGGCTTGGATTGGCTCAGTTTCTTCAACGAAAAGCAGGCATTCTTTCGTTCGGACAGCAGCAACGGGTGGCCATACTCCGTGCCCTCTGTCAGCCCTTTGACTACCTCCTGGCAGATGAATGTTTCAGCCACATTGACAGGGAGAATGGCCTCAAAGCTTACCAGGTCATCCGTGAAGAGTGTGAGTCACAAGGGGCTGGATTAATCCTCACCTCTCTCAACGGAACAGAGCTGCTTGATGCACATGTACGGATGCAACTATGAAGTACCTCTATAGCATATTGTGGAAAGATCATAGCAGGACTCACCTGCTCTGGGCATTCCTGGGAACCATGGCCGGATTTGTGTTGCTGCTGGCAGGGATCCAATTCTACCTGGATATCAAATCGGTCCTCTCCCAAAACCGGGATTTGATGGATCCCGAATACATTGTGATCAACAAGAAGGTGAATCTCGGACAAACCCTGGGACTTCCCACGGTTGGGTTCTCTCAGGAAGAAATTGAAGAGATCGCTTCACAACCATTTGCCGATCAGGTTGCCCCATTTCTCTCCAACGAATTTCCAGTGAGTGGATATACGGAAAATGAAAAGTTCCCAGACTTCTATACGGATCTGTTTTTCGAGGCCATCCCCGATGAATATGTCGATGTAAAATCCGAAGATTGGAATTGGAGCCCGGAGTCAGGGAACATCCCAATCATCATTCCTCAGGACTACCTCAACCTCTATAATTTTGGTTTTGCACCCAGCCAGGGTCTCCCCCAGATTCCCAAAGGGGTTATTTCTATGATCAACATTAACATCAGACTCAAGGGCGAGGGCCGTGGAAACTATGATGATTATCCCGGCCGCATTGTTGGATTCAGCAACCGCATACACTCCATTCTGGTCCCCCATGACTTTCTTTTGTGGGCCAATAAAAAATATGGCTATTTTAAAAAGGCCGATCCTTCACAGATTATCCTTGTATCCAAAGATCCGACCGATCCGACCATTATCAAATTCCTGGAGGAGAAGGGTTATGATACCATTCGGGAGAAGCTGAAAAGCAGTCGGATGAACATCATTCTTAAATTCATCATCAGCTTCCTGGTGGTCATTGCCAGCATCATCATTGCACTGGCTTTCCTTGTCTTTCTTCTGAGCCTGCAATTGATGATCAGCCGCTCATCGGAAAAGATCAAAAGACTTCATAAACTGGGCTATCACTACAGGGAAATAAGCCGTCCTTACATCGTTCTGTTACTGATCCTGATGGCAGGAGTTACCGGGCTCTCCCTGCTTATCACCTCCATCCTCACCCGGAAGTTCTCATCCATGGCCGGAGAGTGGAGTCTCGACATATCTTCGTCACTGCACGGCATCATTTATGGTACAACATTGGGGCTGATCACCCTTATATTCCTCTCCAATGTGGTCGCCATTCTGGTAAGTACCAAAAAGCTATGCAAATAGCTCAATAATTTGCCACGTTTTGTTTGTATCATTCAAATTAATCGCTATTTTTGCATCCCGAAATTAATTAAACAGCGATATGGCACATCATTTATCAGCGAAGAAGAGGATCAGGCAGACAGAAGTAAAGCGTGTTAAGAATAAATATTATGCACGTTCTACAAGGAGTGCTGTGAAGAAATTGCGCGAAACAACCGATAAGGAAGCCGCTACAGAACAATATTCAGAAGTTGTTGCTATGCTTGACAAGCTTGCCAAGAAAAATGTCATTCATAAGAACAAGGCATCGAACCTGAAATCGAAGCTCTCAAAACACGTGAATAGCTTGTAAAAAGCGGTCACCACCATGATATATGAAAGGCTGTCCCAAAAGGATGGCCTTTTTTAATTTATCAACTCTCGGGCTAATTAAAACGGGGCTGAAAATCTTTACTGCGTAAATATTTGTAGGCCCCTTTTTTAATTACCCATCGATAGAATAAATACTCCACCCCTGAAGCAGATGATCCTCGTTCCATCACATTAAGATGTAAACGGATCAATGAGCGAATACAAATCAAATGCACTAAAGAGCTGGGCAGTGGAGGAACGACCCAGAGAGAAGGTGATGGCCAACGGAGTCCAGTATCTCTCCGACACCGAGCTGCTGGCAATCCTGCTGGGTTCGGGAATGAAAAACATGACTGCAGTGGAGCTGGCCAGACATATCTTACAGAGGGCCGAAAATAACCTTCACGAACTGGGACGGCAAACCCTGGGAGATCTCCTTAAAGTCAAGGGAGTGGGTCCGGCCAAAGCCATCTCGGTCCTGGCCGCCATGGAGCTGGGAAGAAGAAGGGCAGGCATGCATCATACCGAAAAGATCCCGGTGAAATCCAGCGAAACCATTTTTAACCTATTCCACCCCCTGTTGGGAGACCTGGAGCACGAAGAGTTCTGGCTCCTGATGTTGAACCGTGCCAACAGAATACTGGGCCGGTTCAAGGTGAGTCAGGGTGGACTCTCAGGAACTGTGATCGATACCAGGATTATCCTGAAGAAGGCCCTGGACAACCTGGCCTCCTCCATCATTGTTTGTCACAACCACCCATCAGGCAACAATCAGCCCAGTGATGCTGACGTTAAAATCACAGAGAAATTAAAAAAAGCAGCCGAAATGCTAGAAATTAAACTGCTCGATCATGTGATTATTGCAGATAAATCCTACTTTAGTTTCGCAGATGAAGGTCTGATGAATTAAATCTTCCATTGCAGTTGTTACAGATACTGGTAACCATACTTCTCAGCTCGGTCAAGTTTGCAGTGACCTTTCCCCTGGTCATCATGCAGTTTCAATTCAGTTTTATAGAGACCATTCTGTGGACCAATGTGGGTGGTATGCTTGGTATCTGCTTTTTTGCTTTTCTTTCAGATATGGTGATCTCCTGGTGGAACCGAAACTTCAAAAAACCCCGCAGCGATACACCGAAAAACGGATCTTCAGGAAAAAAGGTCTTCACAAAAAGAAACCGCAGGATCGTCCGTATCAAACAACAGTATGGTCTGATCGGTATTGCAGTGGCCACCCCCTGCCTGCTCTCCATTCCCGTAGGAGCTTTCCTGGTAGTGAGATATTACCGATCTACAAAAACAGGTTTTATATACCTGATCGCCTCCAACCTGGTGTGGTCGGTAATCTATACCTGGTTTTACCTTTTCTGGGACGGATTACTCTTTAATAGAGTGTAACCTACACGGGTCTGATTTCACCCTGATCCTGACATTGCTCCAGCATTTTGCTGATGGTAAGGCCCAATACCGGATGAATCAGGTCGGGGGCAATCTCCGAAAGGGGTTCAAGTACAAATCTGCGCTGTTCCATGGCGGGATGCGGAATTTTTAAGCGGGGATGGTCCATTATTAAATCTTCATAAAGCAACAGATCGATATCAATTAACCGGTCGGCATAACCCTTGACTCCCCGCTCCCGGCCAAGCCTCTTTTCGATGGAGAGTATCTCATCCATCAATGGTAAGGGATCCAACCGGGTAACCACCGACAGGCAACAGTTGTAGAAAAGGTGTTCACTGGTATACCCCCATGAGATGGATTCATAAATCCGTGAGACCGCAAAGGGGCTACCCAGCTGCTTCCCGAGGAGAACCCTCGCAGCCTCCAGGTTCCGTAGCCTGTCCCCCAGATTGCTGCCTAATGAGAGGTATATTTGGATCCCTTTCAATTTACCTGAGATATTCATTTATTCTTCGGTCTAAGATATTTATTATCAACCACATTTTTAGTAAATTGCTGCCTCTAAAAAAAATACGAGATGAAAAATTTCCTAAGCAGTTTGCTGGCCACCATCATTGGAATCCTGATCATGACCATTGTGGTCATCCTGATCTTCGTAGGAATTATTGCAGCTTCCACTTCCAAAGAGATCCCGGAGGTAAAAGAGAATTCTATTCTGTTAGCCAAATTTAATGCCCAGATCATCGACCGAACCAATGAGGATCCTTTTGCCAATCTTTTTTCGGGCAATTTCATGTATGATAAGATCATGGGGCTGAACCAGATACTGAAAGACCTGGATAAGGCCGAAAATGATGAAAATGTCAAAGGGATCTTTCTGAATCTGGGAGGTATCTCTGCAGGAATAGCCACCCTGGGCGAAATCAGGGAGGCGTTGCAGGACTTTAAAGAAAACAGCGGGAAATTCATCTATGCCTATGCAGATGCATACACCCAGAAGTCCTACTATCTGGCTTCTGTGGCAGACAGTATCTTTATGACTCCTGAGGGCATGTTCCTGTTTAACGGGATGAGGGCCGAAGTGATGTTCTACAAGAATGCCCTTGACAAGATCGGCGTGGAGATGCAGGTGGTCAGGCACGGCACTTATAAAGGGGCAGTGGAGCCCTTCCTGAGGGATGACCTGAGCAAAGAGAACAGGGAGCAGATCGAAAGTTACGTAGGTGCCCTCTGGGGGAAAATCGTGGAAGACATCTCCGAGAGTCGTAGTATTTCTACAGAAGAGTTGAACCAGATTGCCGATGACCTGGTCACCATCGATCCGGATCAGCTTCTGGAAACCGGGATGATTGACGGACTGATCTATTATGAGGAGATGCTCACATTGATGAAAAGTAAAATGGGAGTGGAAGAGGAAGATGACCTGGAAGCCATCTCCCTGAAAAGCTACAAGGATGTTCCCGCCACTGAGAAAAAAGAGTACAGCAAAGATAAGGTGGCCGTGATCTATGCCATGGGCAGTGTGGTGGATGGCAGTGCCGGAGAGGGCTTTATTGGTTCTGAGCGAATTGCCAAAGCCATCCGCAAAGCCCGAAGGGATAAGTCAGTAAAAGCCATTGTATTCAGGATTAATTCCGGAGGAGGCAGCGGATCGGCATCTGATGTAATCCATCACGAGGTGATGCTGGCAGCAAAGGAGAAACCGGTAGTGGCTTCCATGGGTGATGTGGCCGCTTCAGGAGGTTATTATATTGCTGCACCTGCCGATACCATCCTGGCTGGGGCGGGTACCATCACCGGTTCCATCGGGGTATTCGGACTATTTCCGAATATGCAGGAACTGATGAATGAGAAGCTGGGAATTTCCACCGATGTGGTTAAAACCAACACCCATGCCGACATATTTACGGCCATGGATCCCCTGGACCCCGGCGAACGACTGATCTTACAGAAAATGGTAGATGATTTTTATAATAGATTCGTAACCATAGTTGCCGAGGGTCGTGGTAAGAGCTACGAGGAGGTGGATGCCATTGCCGGCGGACGGGTCTGGGCCGGATCGGATGCGCTGGACCTGGGACTGATCGACATGTATGGCGGACTGGAAAAAGCCATTGAAGTGGCTGCAGAGATGGCTGGTCTGGAGAACTACCGGGTCCGGTCGCTTCCAACACTTGAAGATCCGCTTACGGTCATTATGAAGCAGCTCACCGGGGAAGCCATGATGCGATCAGATCGAATAGTGAGGCGCGAACTGGGTGACCAGTACATCCATTACAGGAAGATCAGGGATATTAGTAAAATGCAGGGTATCCAGGCCATCATTCCCTTTGAAATTGAGGTTCATTAGTCAACAATTTGGAGCTATTGGTTTACTACACTGACCGCAAAAACTGGAAAGTAATACTGATCCCATTTGCCTGGCTCTACGGTTTGGTCATCTGGATCAGGAATACACTTTATGACAACGGTTTCTTACATTCCACCGGCTTCAACATTCCCCTTATTTCGGTGGGGAACATTACAGTGGGAGGGACCGGGAAAACTCCTCATGTGGAGTACCTGGTTGAATTGCTGGGGTCGGCGTACAGGGTGGCCACTCTGAGCAGGGGATACAAGCGAAAAACCCGGGATTTCAGGATATCATCATCCAGCTCCACCGCCCTTGAAATCGGAGATGAACCCATGCAGATGAAACAGCGGTTTCCTGAAGTTACGGTGGCGGTGGACCGAAAACGGGTCCATGGGGTAAGAATGCTCATGAATCAAACTCCTCCGATCGAAGTCATTCTGCTGGATGATGCCTATCAGCACCGCTCTCTCAAGCCGGGTTTCACGATCCTTCTGATCGACTATGCACGACCCCTGGATGAGGGACATCTTCTTCCGGCCGGTATGTTACGGGAGCCCGCTGTGAACCATAACCGGGCAAATATTATCCTGGTGACCAAATCACCCGAAAGAATCAAACCCATAGAAATGCGGGAGTATGTGAACAGGTTAGGGCTCTCCATAGGGCAAAACCTATATTTTACAACCATCAGATATGGTAATCTGGTTCCGGTGTTCCAGGGTGTATCTCAACACGATATTCAATGGTTTAAAGAACGCGTCGGGTGTGTGCTTATGGTTGCCGGGATTGTAAATCCGCGTGCCCTTCGTCAGTTTGCCCGAAGCATCAGCACCAACATTAGCGAGATTTTTTATCCCGATCACCACCGCTATACCCGAAAGGACATTGAAAGAATCTCCGGGAAGTACAATGAATTAAAAGAAGAAAATGCATTGAACCATGAGGGAAAGGAGGTCCTGGTTCTCACCACTGAGAAGGATGCCATGCGACTCAGGGAACATGAACCCCATAACCCGGTTCGGAGCGCATTTCATGCGGTCCGCATCCATGTACATTTCCTCAACGAGGACAAAGATGAATTTGATCAACAAATAAGAAACTATGTTAACAGCAATAAAAGAAGCAGTATCCTTTATCAGGGAGAAAATTAATGAAACCCCGGAAACAGCCATCATCCTGGGTACGGGTTTGGGTAATATCGTTGACCATCTGGAGGTGAATAGCGTGGTCGACTACAAGAGCATTCCACATTTCCCGGTCTCCACTGTAGAAGGTCATGCCGGGAAACTGATGTCGGGGAAACTGGGAAACACCCAGGTTCTGGTAATGCAGGGCCGGTTTCACTTCTATGAAGGTTACACCATGGATGAGGTGATGTTCCCCATCAGGGTCATGAAATTTCTGGGGATCAAGACCCTGGTGGTATCCAATGCCGCCGGAGGGATGAATCCTGATTTCGAGATAGGTGATATCATGGTCATCAACGACCACATCAACCTGATGCCCAATCCGCTGATCGGAAAACATGAACCGGAGTTCGGGGCAAGATTTCCGGATATGAGTCAGATCTATGATCCTGATCTTCTGAAGAAATCACAGGAAAAAGCCCGGGAGTTGGGAATCACTCTCCGGAAAGGCTGTTATGTGGGCGTTACAGGTCCAACCCTGGAAACTCCAAAAGAGTATGAATATCTGCGGTTTATTGGAGGTGATGCAGTGGGCATGTCCACTGTACCAGAAGCAATCGCGGCCCACCAGATGGATATTCGCGTTTTTGCACTTTCGGTCATCACTGACCTGGGAGTTCCCGGAAAGATCCAGAAACTCACCCACAAGGATGTGATTGATGCTGCTGAAAAGAGCGCACCAAAACTTACCTCACTGATCATCAAGCTGATCACCTAAGAATGAAAAAAACGAGGGAAGGCTTTCAGAAAGGGAGGGTTGTTACCATTTCAGCGGCCCACTTTGTACATGATTGCTACACCTCCTTCCTGGCTCCTGCCCTGCCCCTGATCATTGAAAAGTTGGGGATCAGCTACGGAATGACCGGTCTGCTTGCTGTCATTCAACGGATCCCTTCCCTGTTCAATCCACTGATCGGAATCATCGCTGAAAGACCAGTCATGCGCTATATGGTGATCTTTTCACCTGCCATGACTGCAGTGTTCATGAGTCTGATCGGTGTAGCGCCCGGCTATGTTTTCCTGGCCATCATTCTCTTTTTCTCGGGAATCAGTTCCACGCTATGGCATATTCCCACCCCGGTCATGGTAAAACATTTATCCGGAAAACGGACAGGCAAAGGAATGAGTTATTATATGGTGGGAGGTGAACTGGCACGCACAGCAGGACCCCTGATCATCCTCGGCGTGATTAGCTGGTGGGGACTGGAAGGAACCTGGAAGATGATGCCACTGGGCTTTGTGGCTTCAGTGGTCCTCTATCTTAATTTCAGAAATGCCAATTTCAAACCGGCATCTTCACCCCGGAAGCACCAGGAGGGTAGCTACTGGAAAATCTTTCTGCGCTTCTCGGCTGCCTTTGCACTTACAGGTGGGTATACCCTGTTTCAGGCAGGCATGAAGGCATCCCTCACCTATTACCTTCCCACATTCCTGACTGCCCAGGGCAACACGCTGCATTACTCAGAGCTGGCACTGACTACCATTCAGCTTGCAGGTGCTGCAGGAGCTCTGTTCGCCGGGACCATCAGTGATAAAATGGGCAGGAACCGGACCCTGTTTATTGTCAGTCTCATTACGCCGTTACTTACCCTGCTGTTCCTCAACCTTGAGGGTATCTGGATCTTTCCTCTGCTCCTGCCTCTTGGATTTTTCCTCTTTGCCCCCACTTCGGTGATGCTGGCCACAGTCCAGGACCTGGATACGGAGAAGAAAGCCTTCGTAAATTCCATCTATATGACCCTTAATTTTTTTGTCAGCGTCATGGTCTATCCCATTGTTGGAGCCACCATCGACCGGGTTGGATTTATCCCCACCTTCCGGACCATCGCATTTCTGGGCTTTGGAGCAACCCTCATCGTTCTTCTTACCCGCAGAAAGATGCGTAAGATTACACAAAAGACAGGAGATTACCGGTAACCCGTAAGTTTACCGATAAATCAGGCCAACTGCTTCCTTCCTGTTCCATATCTCTCCTGTAACAGGATTGTAACTCCTTACATGTACCACGTATATGCCACCGGCAGCCATCTGTCCGCCCCCCCGCTCTCCATTCCAGGTATAGGTTACAGAGGGCCCGGCCAGATGATTGTCAGCCAGGCTCCATACCCATTGTCCTGTCAGATCTGTAATCCACATCCGGATAACCCACCCCTGAGTTCCTGGTGAGATGGAGATCTGCAACAGATCCTGGTACCCGTCATTGTCGGGACTGAATACCTTTGGTTCCACCTTTAACAGTGCAGCATATTCTATTCCATTCAGAGACTGGGAATTACTCCTGCCGGGGGTGGAATACCCCTCGATGGATGCTGCTGAGTGCCAGTTGTCAGCCACATTCCCTGACCGCTCAGCAGAGATGCGTTCCAGGCTGACCCCCTGCGTCACATCCATCAAATCCATATGCATTTGATCCTCATACAAAGCCATATCCACGATTGCTCCGGCACGGTCAGTGAGGTAAACGGTTCCCCCCGAATTATTCAATCCATCCAACTTCTTTACTTCCAGCAATTGTCCGGATAGTTCCAGGTTGTAAGCATCCATGAGTTGGTCTACGTTTCGGGAAACCACCAGATACTCCCCGGGAGAGATGATCCTGGAGTGATCGCTCAGCGGCACCGGGGAAACAGGTGAAATACCTCCGGAACCCACATCCAGCGACAGATCCCGTAGATCAACAAAGTCTTCTCCGGGATGAAAAAGTTCTATAAATTCTGGTGCGCCTTCTTCCGGATCATACATAATCTCATTGATCAGCAGGGAACCAAAACGGACTTCAGAAATTCTACCGGCCCGAATCTCCAGCGAGCGGGAACGGTTACCGGCACAATCGGCAATCGCCGGCAGCTGCAATTTATATTCATGCCGCAGCTGAAGATCTTCCGGAAACCAGAGAAGCAGTTGATCAGCCATGGGAGCACTGGAAACCACACTGTCGGGATAGACCTTGCCGGGCAAGACAATAAATTGCTCCACCTCCTGTGAAGAGAAGCGGACCGGTTCGGAGTATTGAAGAGACAGCTCTCCCGGCTGGTCCCCGTATCCCGCATATAAAAACAGAGGAGGATCCACCTCCTCCAGTTCTGCATCATTGCTGTTGATAGTGCCGGGAGTTCCCCCCTGCCGATTTGAGGAGTACTCCCACATGTTGGAAATATTGCATAAGAGGTCAGGATCAGGCGATTCAAGAGACCACCCTCCCTCCTTTTTCCAGTCAGGCCCATTCCATGGCAAATTGTATCGCACGGCATGGATCAGTGCTCCCGTTTCACTATAAAGGGCCAGTGTGGCTCCCTCATTGGGAAGGGTAATCCCGCTGATTAACCCATAAGAGCCCGGTGCAAGAAGCAGGCCGGTTGTCAAATTCAGTTCGGTGATCATATGGCTCCGGTCATTTACCGCCAACCGCCAACCTGTAAGGTCTGTCTCATATGCTGAACGGTTAAAGATCTCCAGGTACTCCACATCGGGCAGAAGAACCGCTGGAGCCGGATCCACCATTAACTCATTGAATACCAGATCACCCCACTCCGAACTATTTCGCAGGAAGGTGATCACCGTATCTGAAAAGCAATTCGCATCCATATCACAGACACCCATTACCCTGATGTGATGCATCTCCCGGTTGGGAATGATCGCGGGAAATTCAAGTACCACTCCCCGCTGGATCTGGTAAATGGTATCCGGTATCATGTTCAACAGGGTTGAGCCCGACAACCGGAAAGAGTTGCGATGGGGAAGTGCTACCTGTTCCGAAAAGCTGATCTGAAGATGATTTCCATCCAACACCTCCACACCTGTAATTTCCGGAGCTGCCGTATCCCTCACAAAATGGCCGACCAGTTTGATATCATCCAACCAGAGGCTGCGGTCGCGTGCAGAGCTGTATTCATACCTGATTACAAGGTATCTTCCCCCCGGCAGGGTGTCCAGCAAACAGGATCCTATCTGCTCATAAGGAGATTCAACAGGATCCGCTGAAAACCAGATCTTCAACACTCCTCCCCGGTACCATATCACCCTGAATTCAGGTGCAGTTTCAGTCCCAACCTGCTCCTGATAATTGAGTGAGGTAACACAGCGCTCTTCACCGATCCCATCCTGGCATTCCCATAGCTTCACCATATCATCCGAACCGGTATAGTTAACCCCCAGGATTAATCCCCCGGTTATCAGATCCTTCTTACCATAGGTCGCTCCTTCCTGATCGCTCCCCCTGGAAATTTCAGCCAGAAAGGCCACCTGCCAGTTGTTGGCCGAACTGGGAGAATAACCATGCCTTAACCTGAAGGAAAAAAGAAGCGAATCTGTCTCCTGTAGGGGATCAACTTTGACGATGAAATAGTCACACCCGGCTTCCGGGTTATCAAAGTAATGGCGAAGGGAAATCTCACCTGATATGGCCCCATCACCCTGGCACTCCCACCGTTCAGCCGGGAGCTGTTCCACCTGATCACCCGCACAAATACCAGTAGAACCAGCAGGGTCCATTTCGAAATCAAAGAGGTATTGTGACCATAAAAGGTGTGGTAAAAAAGAAATTATAAGAAACAGCTGTTTCATATGCTAAAATATTTGCATTTTTGTACCCTGATAATTAAAAATAATGAGATCATGAAAGTTGCAGTAGTTGGTGTAAGCGGAGCCGTTGGACAGGAGTTCCTGCGCGTGCTCGAAGAAAGAGAATTCCCACTGGATGAACTGGTGTTGTTTGGATCATCCCGCAGTGCGGGGAACCAATACACCTTTAAAGGAGAAACCCTCACCGTTAAGGAGCTCATGGACAATGACGATTTTAAAGACATAGATATCGCTTTAACCTCCGCCGGCGGAGGTACCTCCAAACAGTTTGCTTCAACCATCACCAGGCATGGCACCATTATGATCGATAACTCCAGTGCATTCCGGATGGAATCTGATGTGCCACTGGTGGTACCCGAAGTAAATCCCGGGGACCTCCACAATCTGCCCAGGAACATTGTGGCCAATCCCAACTGTACCACCATTCAGATGGTGGTATGCCTGAAGCCCATCCATGATCTCTCTCCCATAAAACGGGTGCATGCTGCCACTTACCAGGCTGCCAGCGGTGCTGGTGCAGCAGCCATGGCAGAACTGGAAGAGCAGATCCGTCAGATTGCTGCAGGTGATCCTGTAACGGTTGAGAAATTCCAATTTCAGCTGGCTTTGAACCTCATTCCACAGGTTGATGTGTTCACAGAGAACGGATACACCAAGGAGGAGATGAAAATGTACAATGAGACCCGGAAGATCATGCATACAGACATTGAGGTGAGCTCTACCTGCGTGCGTGTTCCCGTGCTCCGAAACCACTCTGAAGCGATCTGGCTGGAGACAGAAGAAGAGGTAAATCTTCTGAATGTAAAGGAGGCATTATCAACAGCACCTGGAGTCACCCTGAAAGATGATCCCGAGAAACTTGTTTACCCTATGCCTCTTGGCTCAGCCAGCAAAGATGATATTTTCGTGGGACGTCTCCGAAAAGATATTTCCAATCCAAAAGGGATCGCATTCTGGTGTGTGGGCGACCAGATTAAAAAAGGTGCTGCCCTGAATGCTGTTCAAATCGCAGAATATATGGTGGAGAATGGGTTGGTATCCTGAGACTGGTAAGATTTTCCGGTACTAATACAGAAAATCGTTGTAGGGGTAACGCTTCACATGAATCTCTTTCACCTTCTGGTAAAGCTGATCCTTTAGCTCATCAATGTTGGATTTTTTAAGGGCTGAGATAAACAGCGACCCGGGATGCGTTTCGGCCCACTGTCGTTTGTGATCATCAAGACTCAGATTTTCCCGGGTGGAAGGGGTCAGATCATCCTCTGCCTTCTCAATAAAGGTATGAGCGTCGGTTTTATTGAACACCAACAGGGTGGGTGTATCGCCTATACCCAATTCACCAAGGGTCTCTTCAACAACCTCAATCTGTTCCTCATAATTGGGATGCGATATATCCACTACATGCATCAGGATATCAGCTTCGCGCACCTCATCCAGTGTTGATTTGAAAGATTCCACCAGGTGGGTAGGTAGTTTTCTGATAAAGCCCACTGTATCGGAAAGAAGGAATGGCAGGTTTTCCACCACAACCTTTCGTACAGTGGTATCAAGTGTGGCAAAGAGTTTATCTTCGGCAAACACTTTGGATTTACTGAGCAGGTTCATCACCGTGGATTTTCCTGCATTGGTGTATCCTACCAGAGCCACACGCACCATCTTACCCCGGTTTTTGCGCTGAACCGCCATCTGTTTATCAATCTTTGTCAGCTGCTCTTTCAACCTGGCAATCTTATCACGAATAATCCTCCGGTCAGTTTCAATCTCCGTTTCACCGGGACCTCTCAGGCCAATCCCTCCCCTTTGCCGCTCCAGGTGGGTCCACATCCTGGTCAGACGAGGCAACAGGTACTGGTATTGCGCCAGTTCCACCTGTGTTTTGGCATGTGCAGTCTGTGCCCTGCCTGCAAAAATATCCAGGATCAAATTTGTACGGTCCAGGATCCTGCATTTCATCTCCCGCTCAATGTTCCTTAACTGAGAGGGAGACAGCTCATCATCGAAAATTACCATGTCAATCTCCTCATCCTTCACAAAATCCCTCACCTCGCCCAACTTCCCCGAGCCAATAAAGGTTTTTGGATGGGGCACATCCAGCCTTTGGGTAAAAACAGCCCGCAATTCAGCTCCGGCAGTCTCAGCCAGGAACGCCAGTTCCTCCAGGTACTCCCCAGCCATCTCCTCGGTTTGCTTACTGTTAATAACCCCCACCAATACAGCGGTCTCCGGATAATCTCTATGATCCCAATAGTCTCCCATAGTGCTAAATCAGGCTGCAAAAGTAAGAAAAAAACCCCGTCTGCTACTGCTGGCGGGGTTCAAGCTATAAGATTTACTATCTACTTAATGTATTGCCGGTTGGCATAGATTGAATTTCGAATGGCAGGTTTGATGGTCTCCGTACAGGTCATCACCATCTCCACATCGGTGGGGAATGGGATTTTCTCCTGCTGGGATTTTGTTAATGCTTCCTCTGTGAGTGCTCCGAGATCACCAACAGCTCTGGCCGAAGAGTGCTCAAACTGGTTGGAGGCACCAAAAGGCTCCTTCTGCATCAATCGTTCCGGATTCATGGAGTAGATTTCCACTTCTCCCCTGATTTCAACTGACTTAAATTGTTGGGATTCAATTAAGGTGCAGGTAATATCCTTGAATTTCTGCAATTTAACATCGTTGCCTGCTGTATCCTTCATAACGTTGCCATTGGCATCCAGTACATACTCAAATCCGTCCGAAACCTTTTTATTGTAAACCTCATCCACATCCTTCACGCCATCGGGAGAAACCATGATCGAGAGTAGCTTCACATTAACCATGTAATCATAGAACAGATTTTCATCCACATGTTTGAAATGGTACTCCACCCATTCATTGCCAAGTCCCCTGGTATCAAATGAGATCAGGTCTTCCTCTACCTGAGGAGGCAGTTGTAGTGGAGCCTGGTTGGTCACCTCAACAATGACACGACTGATCCCTTTCATATGTGCATCGTAGATGAGTGAATCGATCTGTTCAAACTGTCCCCCGCTGTACTCCGACGCTTTCATCAACTGGTAATAGGCATTCCGGTAATCTTCTTTTTGAAGTGCATTTCCAAGCAGGCCTTTCCCGTTGCTGTAGAAGAAATCTGCAGCTTTACGTTTGGCATTCACCATTTCGGCATCATAGTCCACATACTCATAGCTATAACTCTTCCCATCCACTGTTAAGGGAGTAACCGTACGAACCTTCCTCTGCCTCTCTTTCAACATATTATAACGACTGAAGATCTCATCATAATTATCAGGATTGTTCTCCATCTTCAGGAATTTGATCCGATCATAATCCCTTTCATTGGCCAATCTGTAAGCACGGTCCATTTCGGCCGCATCTTTGGCATCTGTATTCCTGATCAATTTTTTCACCGTCTTATCAATGACGGCATCATAATTTCCCTGTTGCAATTTCTTAGTGGTGGAACCACAACCTGCCAGGAGCAGGGCTGTAACAACGAACGTAAAAATCTTTTGCATGGCAATATGGTTTAGTCAGAGGCTAATATAAACGCTTCTTCAAAAAAAAAGCCGGCACAAGGCCGGCTTTTATCAACAGATGATCAATATTTTACTGCAGCACGAAGTTAATGGGGAAAGTAAAGAGAACCTTCACTGCCTTTCCGCGTTGCTTTCCAGGGGTCCATTTTGGAGATGTCATTACCACCCTGATGGCCTCCTTATCCAAAGCCGGATCAACGCTACGTACAATTTTAGCATCGACAACAGTCCCTACTTTGTTCACTGCAAACTGAACAATGACACGTCCGCTGATACCATTTTCAGCAGCAATCTCGGGATACCTCAGGTTCTGTGCAATGTACTTTCGGAATTCTGTGGCAGGTTCTCCACCGTTAAATGTGGGCATATCCTCCACAATGTAGAATACCTCTTCCTCGTCAATCTCCTCGTCATCATCTCCCATCATTGAGGTAAAGTCGTATTCTGTATCATCGGTAGCTTCCATATCGAAGTCAAAATCATCTTCAATTTCCACATCATCGTCTACGATATCCAGTACCTCTGCAACCGCAGGTTGTTCTGGTTTGGGCTCTGGTTTGGGCTCTTCCCTTCGGGTGATCTGCATCATCTCATCCTCAAACTGTATCTCCTGAACTACACTCTCATCATCTCCTTTGTCCTCACCCTTGGTCCATTCGAAGGCCACCAGAATGATGGAGAGAGCAACTACCAGACCGACCTCGAGAAACATTCCTTTCCTCTTTTCAAGATCTGCATTTTTTGCTTTCTTCAGTTCCATGTCGTTGTAAATTTGGGCAATAAAAATAGTGAATTACTTAATATATATCAAAAAGAAATAGCGTAAAGATTCATAGCATGTTACAATTATGACACTATTTATGCTTAAATACCCGCAAAAATTCTGCCAGACTACCCTTTGTACTTGAGTTTTTTTTAATATTTTTGCCTCGCGTTGGGGCATTAGCTCAGTTGGCTAGAGCGTTTGACTGGCAGTCAAGAGGTCATCGGTTCGA
>JBDLIX010000019.1:0-46717 GCA_039714655.1 Bacteroidota bacterium | reverse complement strand
TCATCTCCGGTTGTTTATACCGTCACTGCAGAGGATGGTATTGCCATGCAGGAGTGGACCGTCTCTGTAGTTGTTTTGCCGAACACGGAAACCGATATCGTATCATTTTCACTGACAGAAAAAGTTGCTCCGGCGCTTCTTGATAACCTGTTGCATACAATTTCCGTTGAGGTTCCCTATGGGACCGATGTGACAGCGCTGGTACCGACCATTGGTATATCAGCCGGAGCCACCATTGATCCAGCCAGCGGGATTGCAGCTGATTTTTCATCTCCGGTTGTTTATACCGTCACTGCAGAGGATGGTATTGCCATGCAGGAGTGGACCGTCTCTGTAGTTGTTTTGCCGAACACGGAAACCGATATCCTTTCTCTTTCGCTGACCGAACAAACTGGTCCGGCTACTATTGATAACCTGCCCCATACAGTTTCCGTTGAGGTTCCCTATGGGACCGATGTGACAGCGCTGGTACCGACCATTGGATTGTCAGCCGGAGCCACCATTGATCCAGCCAGTGGTGTTGCAGCTGATTTCTCATCTCCGGTTGTGTATACGGTCATTGCGGTAGATGGGATTACCACACAAGATTGGACGGTAACTGTAGCTGTGCTTCCGAATACGGAAACAGATATCGTCTCCTTTTCGCTGGCAGAAGAAGCTGGTCCGGCTGCCATTGATAACCTACCTCATACAGTTTCTGTTGAGGTTCCCTATGGGACCGATGTGACAGCACTGATACCGACCATTGGTTTGTCAGACGGGGCCACCATCCTTCCAGTAAATGGGGTGGCCACTGATTTTTCATCTCCGGTTGTGTACACGGTCACTGCAGAGGATGGTGTTACCATGCAGGAGTGGACCGTAACAGTCGTTATTTTACCGAATACGGAAACAGACATCGTCTCCTTTTCGTTGGCTGAACAGACCGGACCTGCTATCATCGATTCCGAATTGAATAACATCACCATCGAAGTTGTAAAGGAAACTGATGTAACGGCACTGGTACCAACCATTGAGTTGTCAGCCGGAGCCAACATTGATCCTGGTAGCGGTATTTCTGCAGATTTCTCATCTGTGGTTGTTTACAGGGTCACCGCAGAGGATGGAGATAACTCTCAGGAGTGGAATGTTACAGTGACCGTGGATCCAGCAGTTTCAATTGAAACCGCGTATGTGCCACTATCAATGTATGTATATCCTAATCCGGCAACTGATAAGCTCTTCGTTGAATTATCTGCGACTGCTGATATCTATATCATTGATGCTTTGGGGCGTGTTGTGATTACATTGAATGATGCATCCACAAAAACAACCATCCCGGTGTCTGACTTAGAAAGAGGCATCTATTTTATCCTTATGAAAAGGGATCATTCAAGAGAGGTCTCTAAAATAGTACTTGACTGATATATCAGAGACCAGGCAACCCCCTGATTCATTCTTCAAATGCTGCATCGAAATCGATTTCCGAAGGGGGAAAATCGATGGCTTTCACAAAAGCACATGCTTCAGTGGCACCATGTTCCCGATCCATACCACTGTCCTCCCATTCCACCGAGAGAGGGCCATTGTAACCGATCCGGTTCAGTGCCCGGATGATCTCCTCAAACTGGATCTTTCCCCGGCCCAGCGACCTGAAGTCCCAGTATCGACCCGGGGCGCCAAATTCCGTGTGACCTCCGAAAACCCCAGCCTCCATAGGTACATCCGACCAACTCACATCCTTCATATGTACATGGAAGATACGGTCGCTAAAAGTATGGATAAAAGACAGATAGTCCACTCCCTGGTATCCCAGGTGCGACGGATCGTAATTGAACCCAAAAGCCGGATGGTTATCCAGCGCTTTCAGTGCTTGGCGTGCTGATGCAATATCAAAAGCGATCTCAGTGGGGTGAACTTCCAGTCCGAAACGAACCCCCATCTTCTGGTAGGCATCCAGAATTGGTGTCCATTGTGCAGCAAATCTTTTAAATCCTTCTTCGATCATGGATGCAGGAGTGGGAGGAAAACCATATAACACATGCCATATGGGGCTACCTGTAAATCCATTGACTACCGAGACACCCAGTCTGGCAGCAGCCTCTCCGGTTTTGATGATCTCTTTTGCAGCTCTCTGATTTACACCTTCAGGATCACCATCTCCCCAGATGTAATCGGGTAGGATACTTTTGTGCCGTTCATCAATCCTATCCGATACTGCCTGTCCCACAAGGTGTGTGGAAATGGAAAACAGTTTTAATCCGTATTTATCCAGCAAAGCTCGCTTTTCAATACAATACTGTTCGTCTGCTTTGTCCACTTCAAAATGATCCCCCCAGCAGGCCAGTTCAAGTCCGTCGTAACCAAAGGATCTGGCTTTTTTACACAGGGTTTCTAATGGAAGATCGGCCCATTGGCCCGTGAATAGTGTTACTGCTCTTTTCATGGTATTTTGGGGTTAATGGTTGGTAGTTATTGGATTAGATTAACTCAAACTCAAAGTTCGCGTACCCATATATTGCGGTAAGAGACAGGGTTGCTGTGGTCTTGCAGGCCCAGGGGCAGCTTTTCGGGATGTTGTTTGTATTCTGGCTTCCCAATAAACAGAGTTGGGCCTTTCAATTCCACATGGTTTTGTATGAGTACTCCATTGTGGATCACTGTGACATAGGCTGGTGACTCCAGAGAGGCATCCTTATTAAATCGTGGAGCAGTAAAGATAATATCATAGGTCTGCCATTGTCCCGGAGGACGACAGGCATTGACCAGGGGAATATGTTGCTTATAAAGACTGCCAGCCTGACCATTGTAGTAGGTGCTGTTTTCATAGGAGTCCAGTACCTGCACCTCGTATTTCCCCATAAGGAAGATTCCGCTGTTACCACGGCCCTGTCCGTCACCTTTCACAACTTCAGGGGAACGCCACTCCACGTGTAATTGTATGTCTCCGAAGCTTTGTTTTGATTTTATACCACCGGTCTTGGGGACCACAGTAAGAAAATCTTCAGCTTTCCACTTGGCTGGTCCATCACTATCACTAACCCAATTGTCCAGATCGTCTGCACCACCATAAAGCAGGATGGCATCCGAAGGGGGGTGAGTACCTTCTCCAGGAGTAATAACTTCTGGTTTTCTTGACCAATCTTCTGTCTCTTCAGGCTTCTGGCAATGGATGTTTAAAACAACACTGGAGAGGGCTAAAATGGCGAGAATTTTTTTCATAATTTTTATAATTACTGGTTTGCATCATAACGTAACTGCTAATTTAATAAAGATTATCAATTGTGATTCAAGGTTCAATTTTGTATTTTTAGTTGATTTTGATCGGGAACTGGATGAAATCTATACTATTTTTAACAAGCATTGTTTTTTGTTGTTTCGGCCAACTTGAGGCCCAGCAGGAGTACCAACCAACTTATGAAGACACATTACAGGTTTACGAGGAGCTGTTTAATAACGAGGATCCGCTCCATCTCGCGGTGAAGTGTGATCTTAAGGTTTTCAAGAGGACTCGACGACAGGAGAAGTATCAGCCGGCAGAAATGACCTGTCATGTGAATGACTCCTTTCAGGTCACTCATCCTGTCAGGATTAAGGCGAGAGGTATTTTCCGGAGGGACAATTGCACCATGCCTCCTTTCTGGCTGAATATCAGGTATTCAGGGATTGAAGCGGATTCCCTAAATGAGATAAAAAAAATAAAAATGGTGATCCGTTGCCGGAAAGCCCAGCAATACGAAAACTACATTCTACGTGAATACATGGTTTACAAGATATATAATCTTATTTCTCCTTATAGTTTCCGGGTCCGGCTGGTGAAGTTAAAGTTTATCGATACAAGCAAGGACAACAATGCCACTGAAGACTGGGCCTTTATGATTGAACCGGCAGATTATATGGCTCAACGGCTCAACGCTGTGTTTGTAAAGAGTGATAAGCTTTCCATGAGGACGGTTAACCGGGAGATGATAGACAAGGTGGCATTGTTCCAATATATGATCGGGAACGGGGATTTTTCAGTGACCGGCCGGCATAACCTAAAAATTCTTAATCTTAAAGATCAGGCAGTTCCAGGTTTTATTCCGGTTCCTTATGATTTCGATTATTGCGGTCTGGTCGATGCCCACTATGCAATCCCCGGAGAGACCCTGGGAATTAAATCGGTGAGGGAACGTTATTTTCTGGGACCATGTCGAAGCAGGGAAATACAGCAAGAGGCGATCCAAAACTTTGCAACTTATAAGGATGAGATCATCGATTATATTCATGAATTTGAGTACCTGGATGAAAAAGAAAAATTGGATATGATCGTTTATTTAGAGAGCTATTTCGAAGAAGCCTCTGACGAAAATTTCATCGAGCGTCATTTAGCCACCACCTGTCGCTAAAGGTATCGAAGCAAGAACAATTCCGGTTTATTGTGATTCAAGGGTCAATTTTGTATTTTTATTTGGTATTGATCAACAATTGGAAGAGATCTCTGCATGCTGGTTTTCAGAAACTAAAACTTTATCCATGCGTTATATACTCGTTTTAACAGGCATTGTTTTTTGTTGTTCCAGCCAGCTTACGGCCCAGCAGGAGTACCAACCAACTTATGAAGACACATTGCAGGTCTTCGAGGAGCTTTTTAATTACGAGGATCCGCTCCATCTCGCGGTGAAGTGTGATCTTAAGACTTTCAAGAAGACACGACGACAGGAGAAGTATCAACCGGCAGAAATGACCTGTCATGTGAACGACAGCTTTCAGGTCACCCATCCTGTCAGGATTAAGGCGAGAGGTATTTTCAGGAGGGACAAATGCGACCTGCCACCTTTCTGGTTGAACATCAGGTATTCAGGTATTGAGGCAGATTCCCTTAAAGAAATTCGCAAGATAAAAATGGTGATCCGCTGCGGGAAATCCAAGCAATACGAGAACTATATTCTACGTGAATACATGGTTTACAAGATATATAACCTCATTTCTCCTTATAGTTTCCGGGTCCGGCTGGTGAAATTAAAGCTTATTAATACAGCCAAGGAGAATATTGCCACAGAAGACTGGGCCTTTATGATTGAACCGGCAGATTATATGGCTCGAAGGCTCAACGCTGTTTTTGTAAAGAGTGACAAGCTTTCTGTAAGGACGGTTAACCGGGAGATGATAGACAAGGTGGCATTGTTCCAATATATGATCGGGAATGGGGATTTTTCAGTGACCGGCCGGCATAACCTTAGAATTCTTACTCTTAAAGATCAAGCAGCAATCCGAGGATTTGTTCCGGTTCCTTATGATTTCGATATTTCCGGTCTGGTCAATGCCCACTATGCAATCCCCGGAGAGCACATGGGAACTAAATCAGTGAGGGAACGTTATTTTCTGGGACCATGTCGAAGTAGGGATATGCATCAAGAGGCGATCCAGAACTTCGCAACTTATAAGGATGAGATCATCGATTATATTCATGGATTTGAGTACCTGGATGAAAAGGAAAAATTGGATATGATCGTCTATATAGAGAGCTATTTCGAAGAAGCCTCTGACGAAAAATTCATCGATCGTCATTTATCCACCACATGTCTCTAAAGGCATCGAATCAAGAACAATTCCGGTTTGGTGTGGTTATTGTATGTATGATAAATAGATAAGAGATACGGGTATGCGCAGGTTTAATACTATATCAGTTTTATTATTATTGATCTCCGGCATTGCACTTGCCCAGGATCATTCTGAGTCGAATAAAGCAGATCGTCCGCGAAATGTGATCCTGATGATTGGAGACGGAATGGGCTTGTCACAGGTGTCTGCTCCCTACTACTATATGGAAGAAGAACCGGTGTTCAGTCAATTTAAGTATATCGGACTTGCCAGGACCTCAGCCGGATCTGCCCCGGTTACTCAATCCCCTGCTGCGGCCACAGCGCTTAGTACAGGCTTTAAAACTTATAACATGGCTGTGGGAGTTGATATGGATACCATTCCCCAGAAAAATATTGTAGAGATCCTTTCTGAAAGGGGCTTTATGACCGGCGTCATTGCCACTTCCTCCATTACAGATGCGACTCCGGCTGGTTTCTATGCACACCAGCCTGACCGGTATATGCAACGTGAAATTGCACAGGAGCTGGTGAAGTCAGAAATTGATTTCTTTGCAGGGGGAGGAATCAAGTATTTTCTGGATACTACCGGAGTGAATCCATTTGAAGCCAATGGAATTGAGGTAAATTATGCCAGACTGAAGAAGATCAAAAAGCCGAAACCGGGCAGCAGGTATGGGTTCCTTCTGGGGGCAGATCGCCTGGCGACAATGTTGGAAGGGAGAAAGGATTTCCTTGAAAAAGCTTCATCCATTGCGGTGGATTTTCTATCCACTGGTGAACATGGATATTTTCTTATGATCGAGAGTTCCCAGATTGATTGGGCCGGACATGGAAACGATGTGGATTTTATGATCACTGAAATGAATGACTTTGAACAGACCGTGAGGAGTGTTCTGGAATATGCTGAAAAGGATGGAGAGACCCTGGTTATTGTTACAGCCGATCATGAAACAGGGGGTTTTACCCTGGGCGCTGCGGGAGAAAATGGCTACAATGCAGATTATTCCATCATTCAACCCACCTTTGCCACTACCAACCATTCAGCAGCACTGGTCCCCGTTTTTTCTTACGGACCCGGTGCGGAAAATTTCATGGGTGTTTATGAGAATACCGAAATTTTTCACAAATTAGTATCATTATTAACCACCGAGTAACCGGTTCATCTCTATTCTCGAGTCTATTCAATGGAAAAATCTGATCGCGATATCATTATCAGCATTGTCTCCAATGCTTTTGAACAGAACCCACGGGCAGTGGCGATGATGAAGAAAAATAATCCGGCCAGAAGTGTCCGCCTGATGACCGAATATGCTTACCAGCTTGTTGAGAAATTTGACGGGATTTATCTCTCTGAGGACAAAAGCACAGTCCTCTTTTACTATACGGAGGGTCAATATCGCAGAACTTTGGTGGATTACCTGAAGTATGGTAAGATGTTCCTGAAGGCCATCAGGCCTTCCCAGCTCTTTCCAACACTGAAGCGGGAAAAATACATTAAGAGTCTTCGTCCCGGTTATAAGGATTATATCTATGTTTGGGTGCTGGCAAGTGATCCTGATACCACCAGTATTCGTGGATTGGCAGACATTCGGGACCACCTTTTTGGTCTGTCAGAAAAACTTCAGCTTCCCATCCTCATCGAAACTACTGTGGAGAAAGTACTCAGACTTTATAAATATGTGGGATTTGATATTTACCACAAATGGTTTGATGAAGAGGCAGATATTAATGTCTGGTTCCTGGAGCGGGCATTGAAAAAGTAGTACCTATAGATTCCCGGCCAGCCAGTCACCCACCTCTGAAGTTTTGTAACCTTTTCCTTCAGTAATATCTTCCGTAACAATACCTTCCGACATGGATTTGTCCACCACGTTCCTTATGGCCTGGGCCTCTTCGGTGAGATTCAGGGAGAGCTCCAGCAACATGGCTGCTGAAAGAACAGTGGCCACGGGATTGGCAATGTCTTTTCCGGCAGCCTGGGGGTAGGATCCGTGAATTGGTTCAAATACAGAGGTATGGATTCCCACCGATGCCGATGGCAGCAGACCAAGCGATCCGGTGATTACACTGGCCTCATCCGATAAAATATCACCAAACATGTTCTCGGTGACCATCACATCGAACTTTTTGGGCCATTGGATGATCTGCATGGCTGCATTGTCCACGAACATATAGTCCACTTCAATTTCGGGGTGGGAGGGGGTCATATGCTGCGCAATCTCTCTCCACAACCGGGAAGTAGCCAAAATGTTGGCTTTGTCCACCACGGTAAGGCGCTTGTTCCTCTTTGCTGCATATTCGAAGCCGAGCTTAAGGATCCGCTCAACCTCTGGTTTTGTGTATACACAGGTATCATAAGCTGTGGCAAGGTCTTCCGAGCGCCCCCTGGGTTCTCCAAAATAGATCCCTCCGGTCAGTTCCCTGATGACCACAAAATCTGCACCTTCCACCAGGTCAGGGCGTAGTGGCGACTTGTGGATCAGTGATGGGAAGGTGGTAACAGGACGAATATTGGCATAGAGCCCCAGTTTTTTACGCATGGCCAGTAATCCCTGTTCAGGCCTGATCATTGCCTTTGGATCATTGTCATATTTGGGATCTCCGATGGCTCCGAATAGTACGGCATCTGAATCCATGCATAGCTTAAAAGTCTCTTCAGGGAATGGATCGCCAACTTTGTCAATGGCAGTGGCTCCCACCAGCGCCTCGGTAAACTCAAAGTTGTGGTTAAATTTCTTTCCAACAACCTTCATTACTTTAATGGCCTGTTCTACGATCTCTGGTCCAATCCCGTCCCCGGGCAATACTGCAATTTTATAATTCATTGTATAAAACGTTTTTACTAAACCTGTTAACTCTCCGATCTCTACTAACTACTAACTACTAACTACTAACCACTATCCTTCAACACTCTTTTTCGTTGTGGGCTTCAATAATATTTAACATTCTTGTGGTGCACTTAATGGCTGCTACAGTCTGGTCAGAATCCAGTGCCCGGGTTTTGATGAGATCTCCCTCATAATTCCAGGTGATGGCACACTGCACCAGCGCATCGGTCTTGCCCCCTGGAGGAATGGTCACCACATAGTCAGTAAGCACAGGGTGTTTTTTCTCCAACCGGTCATAAATCTTCCAGAGCGCTCTCATAAAGGCATCATACTGACCGTCGCCCGAGGAAGTTCCTTCATGTATCTGACAATCAATTTCGATGGCCAGGGTGGCTACGGATCTGAGTCCGCGTGCTACAGAAAGCTGATAATTTTTTATTCTGATCTTCTCCTTCACTCGCTTGCTTCGGAGTACGTCCGAAATGATGTAGGGGAGGTCCTCCTTGGTGATGATCTCTTTTTTGTCGCCCAGTTCAATGACCCTTTCGGTGATCAGTCTTGCATCTTCCTTGCTGAGTTCGATTCCCAACTCCTCCAGGTTCTTCATGATGCTGGCCTTGCCGGACATTTTTCCAAGAGCGTAAGTTCTTTTTCGTCCAAACCTCTCAGGAAGCAGGTCATTGAAATAGAGGTCATCTTTGTGGTCCCCGTCTGCATGGATTCCGCTGGTCTGGGTAAATACATTCTCACCAATCAAAGGTTTGTTGGAAGGGATCCGGATGCCTGAGAAGGACTCCACAATTTTACTGGCATGATAGAGGCTCTCTTCCCGAACAGACATTTCGTATTTAAAATGGTCCTTCACAACCCCGATCACACTGGAGAGGGGGACATTCCCCGCCCGCTCTCCAAGTCCGTTCAGTGTGGTGTGAATGCCGGAGATCCCGGCCTTGATTGCTGAGAATACATTGGCAGCTGCCAGGTCGTAGTCGTTGTGAGCGTGGAAATCAAAATTGAGTTCCGGGTAGCGGGTGATTATATCAAGGCAAAAATCGTATACCTCCTGCTGGTTCAGGATCCCCAGGGTATCGGGCAGCATAAACCTGTCGACGCTTTCGTCCCTGAGTGCATCCAACATCTGATACATGTATTCCGGAGAGTTACGCATGCCATTTGACCAGTCTTCAAAATAGATGTTCATGCGAATCCCCATCTCCTTTGCCAGATGCAGCACCTCCTTCACATCGGAGATATGTTCTTCCGGGGTTTTCCTCAGTTGGGTCTGACAGTGCTTTAGTGATCCCTTCATCAGCAGGTTGTTTACCTTACCCCCGGCATCTTTGATCCATTTCAGGGAGATATCGCCGTCAATGAAACCAAGTACTTCCACTTTATCGAGGTGACCATTTTCCCTGGCCCAGGTAAAGATCTTCCTGGCACCCTGGTATTCTCCCTCAGAGACCCTGGCGGAGGCCACCTCTATGCGGTCCACATTCAGATCTTCGAGCAGCAGTATTGCAATATTGAGCTTTTCTGTGGCAGTGAACGATACTCCGGAAGTCTGTTCCCCGTCCCGGAGTGTGGTATCCATGATGGTGATTTTCATGATGGGAAGGTATTAAGTTCTTGACTCTTCAAACTGTGCAATCTTCTCCTTGATACTTAACAGGTAGTCAATGTCGTCGTACCCATTAATGAGGCACTTTTTTTTGTAGGGATTGATATCGAAACGCTCCGAGTCACCGGTGGCCTGCAGTGAGATTTCCTGATTTTCCAGGTCCACTTTGAGTAGAGTAGCAGGATCATCTTCCACGGTCTGAAAGATCCGGGAAAGAAACTCTTCTGAAACCTGAACCGGAAGTAATCCATTGTTCAATGCATTGTTCTTGAAGATATCTGCAAAAAAGCTGGATATTACTACTTTGAATCCATAATCATGAATAGCCCAGGCCGCATGTTCCCTGCTGGAACCGCTTCCAAAATTTTTTCCGCCTACCAAAATGGTCCCGGCATAGGTCGGACTGTTCAGTACAAATTCAGCTTTGGGCTGACCGTTTTTATCAAACCGCCAGTCCCTGAACAGGTTCTCTCCAAAACCATCCCGGGTTGTTGCTTTTAGAAAGCGTGCCGGTATGATCTGGTCGGTGTCCACATTCTCTATGGGCAGTGGGACTGCTGTGGATTGTATGGTCGAAAATTTATCGATTGACATGGAATGAAATTTAATAGTTTCTAAGAGAACCTTTACGAAAGGTTATAAAAGTGATCTGGGATCAGTGACTATTCCGGTTACCGCTGCAGCAGCTGCAGAGAGCGGACTGGCGAGCATGGTCCGGGATCCGGGTCCCTGGCGGCCCTCAAAATTCCTGTTCGAAGTGGCTACCGCAAGTTTACCTTCGGGTATTTTATCATCATTCATGGCCAGACAAGCAGAACATCCGGGTTGCCTGAGTTTAAAGCCTGCGGCTTCCAGGATTTCTGTAATGCCCTCCTTGTGAGCTTGTTTTTCGACCTGTTTGGAGCCAGGGACAATCCAGGCAATCACATGATCTGCTTTCTGTCGGCCTTTTACAAATTCAGCCACCTCTCTCAGGTCCTCGATCCTTCCGTTGGTGCAGCTACCCACAAAGACATAATCTACTTTGCGCCCTGCAATGGGTGTACCTGCCTTAAAATCCATGTAGGCAAGGGATTTTTTATATGTTTCCCTGGCACCCGGGTCGATCGCTTCCACTGCTGGAATATCTGCCCTGATCCTGGCTCCCATGCCAGGATTGGTCCCATAGGTGATCATGGGTTCAATATCCGCAGCATCGAAGTTCAATTCCATATCGAACAGCGCATCATCATCACTCTTCAGCGCCTCCCATTTTTCAACCGCCTGTTTGAAATCTTCCCCTTTGGGTGCAAAATCTCTTCCTTTGATATATTCAAACGTGGTCTCATCCGGGGCGATAAGACCGCCTCGTGCGCCACTTTCTATACTCATGTTACAGACCGTCATGCGCCCTTCCATGGTAAGGTTCCTGATGGTTGATCCGGCATACTCGATAAAATAACCGGTACCGCCGCTGGCTGAGATTTTGGAAATGATATAGAGGATCACATCTTTGGCAGTCACACCCCTGGCAAGTTCTCCATCAACATTGATCCGCATCTTCTTTGGTTTGGGCTGAAGGATGCACTGGGTAGCCAGGACCATTTCCACTTCGGAGGTACCTATACCGAATGCCACACTTCCAAATGCGCCATGGGTGGATGTATGACTATCACCACACACCATGGTCATTCCCGGCTGGGTAATCCCAAGCTCGGGTCCGATCACATGGACAATCCCCTGGTATGGATGATTCAATCCATAAAGTGTCACCCCATGTTTTTCACAATTCTCGGTCAGTTTATTAACCTGAAAACGTGAAAGTTCATCTTTAATGGGAAGGTGTTGGTCAACCGTGGGGACATTGTGGTCGGGAGTAGCTACGGTATTCTGGGGCCTGAACACGCTTTTTCCCCGCTTATCGATCCCTGCAAAAGCCTGGGGGCTGGTTACTTCATGGATCAGGTGTTTGTCGATATAGAGTACCGAAGGACCTCCATCAATTTTGTCCACAACATGGGCGTCCCAAATTTTATCAAATAATGTTTTTCCGGCCAACTTTCTTTGGTTTTATGTAAGCCGCAAATGTAAGAAACTTCTGCTACAATTTGATTAGATATTCCCTTGTATTGATGTTGAATTAACACCATTAATGGTTTTGTTTAATGGATTCGGAAGAGATTTGGTCTGTTTTTGTTAGAAATTGGGTAAATTTATTGTTCCACTGATACCATGGAAGCATGAAAAAATATTTTCTGGTACTGACGCTATTCATCATCTGGCCTCTTCTCCTTCATGCCCAGGACCGACCGGAAGAGGGAGCACTTATAGATACGATTGACACAAGCGTGGATCTGTTTAATGAACTTGATCCCATGGATATCACACTGACATTTGATTTGAAAAAGTACCAACGCAATAAATTTGAGGGGAAGTACATACCTGTCCATTTTCACTATCAGATCAATGACACCCTCGGACTTGAAAAAATGATGAGGATCAAGGCCCGTGGTCAATTCAGGCGGAGCTATTGTTCCTTTGCACCTTTTTGGCTCAATATCAGAAAAGCAAATGTGAAAAACCAACATCTGCAGGATGTGAAGAGGATGAAGATTGTTACCCATTGCCGTAGTTCAAAAGAGTACAAAGAGTATCTTTTGAAAGAGTACCTCACCTATAAGATCTTTAATATTCTCTCTCCTGTTAGTTTCAGGGTTCGTCTAATCCGGATGAAATATGTGGATACCGGCAGGAAGGGCAAAGTGACTGAGAGCTGGGCATTCATAATAGAACCTGAAGGTTTGCTGGCTGAGCGGCACGATGCCCTTGCCATCAAGAAGGATGAACTGAGTATGAGGTTCATGGAGCCGGAATCTATGGATCTGGTAGCGATTTTCATGTTCATGATCGGGAATTCTGATTATTCCATTGCAGGTCGCCATAACGTAAAGATCCTGGGCCTCCCCGGATTTGGAACCGATGGATACACACCTGTTCCCTATGATTTTGATTATTCGGGTATTGTCAATGCCAATTATGCGGTGCCGGGAGAGAATTTGGGCATTACCTCTGTGGAGGAGCGCTATTATCTGGGACCCTGTCGTGAGGAGAGTGGATACCAGTTAGCCATCCAACAGATTGAAGAGCACAGGGATGAGATCTTTCACCTGATCCACTCTTTTCCGCACCTGAAGAAGGGTCAGAAGAATGAAATGATTAATTACCTGGAGAGCTATTTTAACCTTGCATCGAATCCGGTAAAGATATATTCGGAATTAAACTGGAGTTGTCGCTAATATCAGTCATTCAGGATTATTCCTGGAAATGATGGTCCTGCAGGTCCTGGATATCAATTTTTAACTTCACACGATTTTTTTGTGTGTCGATATTCCCCACCTGAATCTTCTTGATATTTTCGATACCAAACCGGAGTTTCAGGTCCTGCTTCATATCCTCCCTTTTCTCATTAGCAAGGAGATCCAGCCTGTCATAGGATATGATCTTCTCAACTGTTTTGTCTTGAAATAGCAGGTAATCAGCAATGCCTATGGTTATAAGGATCAGTAGGTTATTAATGATAAGCCTCATTATCGGGGTATCCATAGCTGAGAGAGCATTCATCAGGGCCAGACCAAGACAGATAAAGAGATAAGCCAACTCCCTTGGTGTGGCCTGGATCGACCTGAACCGAATGATGCTGAAAACAGCAAATAAACCCAGGGCAAATCCCAGTTCAACCGGCACCTTGCTTAACATGATACAGACCAGGAATATGATCACCGATATGGAGATATAGGTGAATAAATATTCCACATTGCCTTTGTTCCTGGGAAAGTATAAAATCCGGGCCACAATAACAGCCACCACAAGATTCAGCAAAAAACGAAGAATTATAGCTAGCCAGAGTTCATCAAATATCGCCATTGGACTGAGGTTCTGATTCCTCCATGCAAGTTAATGAATATTGTTCTGTTTTCTTAATACCTTATGCATCTGTTTCTTACGTTTCTTGGGTTTTCCGGTCCAGGAACAATCGCCTCCCTTGGGCATCCTGCCATATGATTCTGCATCCTGCTTCTCTTTATTGTTACGGGGACAACCGAGCATTACATTGAATCCTGCTCTTAGATTGACTGTCCGTGTATCGAATGGATAAAAGAATCCCAGCAGGTTATCACTCACCACATGGAACTGAAATCCTTTTCCATGGTAGGCGAATCCGGCACCAATATTTTTAATACTATTGTTCAGGTAGGACCAGCTTACAGTGGCTAATAACCTCTCGGCCAGGTCAGCATTTGCAGAGAGGGTCAGTGAAGAGTGTATCTTGCGGCGAAAGATCACATTTCGATTCACTACGCCAAGTGTAATATTCTTTTTTAACTGGTAGGTTCCTCCAAGAAACAGCTGAGCCGGAAGGATTGAAAAGTAGGGTTCCTGTGCCACCGTAATATCAAATGCATGAATGAGGGAATCTATTATTTCCTCAATAAAACCTACGGAAACGATTGTTGTTGAAGGATCAACGCCACCATATTCGAATGAACCCACTCCACTTACATTGTTCAGGTCAGTTCTCCATCTTACCACTCCCACATCCAGCAGACTGGCCGAGAGTGTGATCCTCTCATCAACCCTGTATATGGCTCCAAAGTCCATTGCAAATCCGGGATTTCCCCTGTTCATCAACATCTGCAACAGATCGATTTCATCCATTGTTATGTCGCTAATGTTCCCTTCACCATCCTGGTAGATGGTGAGTGGAAATGAACTGTTGATGGTAAAGTCTCCATTCAGAAAAACGTTAAAATCGGTTTCGCGGGTTGTGAAATCGGCTTTTAATTGATTGCCGTAAAGGTTGACTTTGCCAAATAGCAGTTTTCCTCGCAGGCCAAGGATCAGGGAGTTGTCCATTACTTTTGAGACACCCAGTGAATACTCCCGTTGATAATATCCGGCAGGTCTTAACGCATTAAAACGGGAAGTTTCTCCAAGAAACCGGCCATTTCCATAAAGTGCCATCTCTGCAAACCTCTTTGGTACAGTCTGATATGCATGACCCTTTTCGGTAATGTTAAAGGTGAAATAGAGTGACCTGAACCTGTACCCGATGGAGATGGGATGAATCATCGCTTCTGCTGTTATGAGGTCCACCCGGTGCATCTGATCTACAACTCCATCCAGGTTCCAGCTATTGGATCCTGCAAGGTCATTGTAAGTAAATGCGGTGTTGGAATAGGAGAGATGACTTGAGGTTAAGCCGGGAATACCGACGAACCATTTGCATTGCAGTTGAACTGCAGGGTTCAACAGGTTCGACTGGGGAACCTGATGCATCAGGTAGAAAGTGTTGCTCTGCTGTCCGTTCGTGGGGAAAGAGACCAGAAAGAGTATGGAGGACGCGAAAAGAAACGTTATATGGCACCTCACCCTTTTCAAAACTCAAGCGTCAGATCAAGCATTGCACCTATTTCAACATCAATCAGATAGGAACGGTAGTAGGGGATAAGTGCCGTGTCAACCTCGGGATTTAATATGGTAGCTCTGAGCAGAATGCTGGTTACATCCTGCAGCGGTTCGATCCGATCCTGCTCAAACACCGCATCCTGCATTTCATGTGACGGTTCGATAATCTTCCCATCATCCACAATAGTTCCCGGGAGCAACGGTATGGCTCCTTCAGCGAACATGGAATCAATAATGCTACTTCCGGGATCCATGAAATATGCCTGTGCCAGCACATCATTTGGAAAACCATTGTAAAAGTTAACCCTGAACAGTATCCGGTTCAGATGATCCAGGTTATCACTGATGGCTGAAAGGTCGAAATCCATGGTACCCTCAAGGACGATCTCCAGTGACTCAATCCACTCCGGTAAGTCGGTAATGGGATCCGGTTCAAACAGCAGGGTGTCAAAACCACTTTCCCAGTTTAATCCAAAGTTCTCCTCACCTAATGGGAAAGCCACATCAGGATTCCACTCAAGATTTTCAGGGAGTGATTCAGGCATATCCTTGAGGCATGAAACAGCAAATAGTAGCACAGCCGTCAAAGCTGCCATCACAACAGCAGTTCTTATAAATTGATCTTGTGAATCTTTCATATGAGGCAGTGGAATAGATAAAGTTAAAACAATCCTGAAAAGATCATGTTCAAATGTTGAATTAGAATTATTTATCTGTTAATTTTGTCGAATTGTTATTAAATTCATCAGATATGCTTTCAGTTCATAAGATAGGTGGGACATCCATGTCCAAATTTGAAGATGTTCTCAACAACATCGTCATCAGACAGGCGCCTGGGGGTAACTACTACAACCGGATTTTTGTGGTATCGGCTTACAACAATGTGACCAATTGGTTGCTCGAACACAAAAAAACTGGTGTACCAGGAGTATATGACCTTTTTGTTAAAAACGAAGATTATCAGCAAGCCCTGAACAATTTGCTGGCAAAACTCATTGAGATCAATCATCAGCTGGAAGGAATAGGGTTGGATCTGGAGGTGGCTGATGTTTTTATTACCGACCGGATAGAGCAATCGAAGAATTATCTGACAAGTCTGGATGAGGTCATGGCTTCAGGTTATGTGAGTAAGCAGAACATACTGCTGGCTGCCAGGGAGATCCTCGCTTCAATCGGAGAGGCACATTCGGCTTTCAATTCAGTGAATATCCTGATTAACAATGAAATCGAGGCAACTTTCGTAGATCTTTGCGGATTTCATGATGCGGAGTTCCTGACCATTGATGAAAGAATCCAACGCGCATTCAGTAATCTCGATTGTACCTCTACCGTTCCCGTGGTTACCGGCTATACAAAAGGAACAGAAGGGATCATGCGGGAGTTTGACCGGGGATATTCAGAGGTTACATTTAGCAAGATCGCAGTGGAGGTAAAGGCCTCGGAAGCGGTGATCCACAAGGAGTATCATCTTTCCAGTGCCGATCCGGCCATCGTAGGGGTAGGTAACTCAAAACCTGTTGGGGCCACCAACTTTAATGTGGCCGATCAGCTGGCCGATATAGGGATGGAAGCGATCCATCCAAAAGCGTCCAAACCTTTGGAGGTGGCTGGCATCCATATTCGCATTAAGAATACTTTTGAGCCCGATCACCCCGGAACGTTGATCTCAAAGGAGTACATGGGGGAGGAGTCGAAGGTGGAAATCATTTCAGGGACCAACCAGGTGGTAGCCATCGAAGTGCACGATCCTTTTATGGTGGGACAGGTGGGGTATGATATGAACCTGATGAAGGTGATGCTGCGTTACAATATATCCTACATTCTGAAAGCTACCAATGCCAACAGCATCACCATGGTGATCTGGGAGAAAGATATTGTAGAGGCTTTGATAACGGAACTCAAAGGGCTCTATCACAAAGTTACCACCAAGGAAGCAGCACTGGTATGTGCCATGGGGACCAACATTGCTCAACCCGGATCCCTGGCCAAGGCAACCACAGCTCTCTTTCAAAGGAGAATTAACGTTGAGGCAGTTTCCCAATCCTTAATGCAAGTGAATATGCAGTTTGTGATCAATAGAGAGGATTACAAAGAGGCCATCATAGCTTTGAACAAGGCTCTGTGTCTTGGGAGTGACAAATCCAATTAAACCCTCTCGACTGGCGAAGGTCTAAATAGACGGATTACTCAGCTAACTCAGGTAAAAATGATGGATTTTAAAGGAGTGGCCCGATTCGGGTTACCAGTCATTGGGCTTTTCTTTGCCCTTCAGATGAATGGACAGTCAGTTCAAGAGGACACAGCGGTTCATCGTGAAAATGCTGTAAAGGTATTTATTGATTGTTTTTATTGCGATATCAACTACATCCGGGAAGAGATCCCGTATGTTAATTATGTCAGGGATGTAAAAGAGGCTCAGGTATATATCCTTGAAACCAGAGAAATTACCGGAAGTGGCGGAAGAAAATATACTTATGCATTTGTGGGCCAAATGGAATTTGAAGGAAAGAATGACACCCTGGTGTATGCATGCAGACCGGACGATTCAAGGGATTACCAGAGGATCTGGCGCACCCAGATGTTGAAAATGGGATTGATGCCCTATGTGGCCAGAACTCCACTCTATGAAGAGGTGGTCATCTCACCAACCGAACAGATCGTTACACAGGAGGTGGTCGACAGGTGGAACAACTGGGTGTTCGAATTGGAAACAGAACCCAACTTTGAAGGTGAGGAGTCTTACAAGGAATTGGAGCTTCGCAGTTCGGTCTCGGCTGTAAAGATCACTCATGACTGGAAACTGGAGTTTGATTTCGATCACAGGTTCAGCAGAACCAAATACACCTATGATGACACACTCTACACAAATGATAAAAACTATCAGGGACTTGATATACTGGCGGTGAAAAGCCTTGGAGATCACTGGTCGGCAGGATTGAGGACCGATGTGGTTTCTTCAACCTTTAACAATACCAGGTTTGGGATAGATTATCTCCCCTCAATTGAGTACAACATTTTCCCATACTCCCGCTCAACTCACCGTCAGCTCAGAATTTTATATGGTATCGGGGGCTCATTCAACCTCTATAACGACACAACCATTTATAACAAAATTGAGGAGTCCCTGTTTTTGCATCAACTCCAGATGGCCTACCAGGTACAGGAGAAATGGGGATCAATTAATATATCACTTGAGGGATCCAATTATCTTCACGATTTCACAAAAAACAGATTGGAATTAGGCGGATACATTACCATCCGCATCGTGAAGGGGCTTTCTCTGAGAATCCGGGGAGGTGCAGCCCGGATCAATGACCAGCTCTCCCTTGTAAAGGGTGAACTGACTGAAGCTGATATACTTTTGCAGCTTCAGGAACTTGAAACCAGTTATAATGTGGATGGCGAAATTGGGATTACCTATACCTTTGGTTCCATCTACAACAACATTGTAAATCCAAGATTTGGCAATGGAAGAAGATGGTACTAATCCATTTTGATTAAATGTGATAGGGATTCAGGTTACAGATGAGTTATCTCTTTCCAAAGCTCATTGGGGATCTCCATTCCATGTTCCATATGGTACTTTCTGTTTTTAAGTGAGCGCTGACCAGGATATTGTGCAGACTCATTCTGTCTGGAATTGAATTCAACTGTTTCGCCGATAAGGGAGTTGAGTTGCTCTTTGCCGAGGTGCTTTTCAATATCTATGGAGATAAATACCTGGGATAGTTTGGTTTCCACAGGGTATTCGCCGATCTTCTTGGAGGTATTGCCTCCTGAAAGAATGGCTGCAGCAAGGTCAAGCACCATGGATAGCGCGCTCCCTTTCCAGAGACCAATGGGAAGGATCCTTTCGGTTTCAAGGATCTCTGACGGGTCTTTGGTTAATTGGTTATCCCGGTTAAATCCACCATATTCAGGAAGATTTGTGCCACATTTTTGATGCCACTCCAGCTTGCCATAGGAGTACTGGCTCATGGCCATGTCCAGCACGATGTGTCCATCCCGGTGCGGGATGGCCAGGACAAATGGATTGTTGCCCAATGCAGCTTTGTCACCTCCCCAGGGTGGCATATTGGGAAGTGTGTTGGTCCAGCCCATAAAAAGGAATCCCTCCTGGGCCACTCTCCATCCATAGCTTCCTCCCCTCATCCAGTGGTTTGTGTTCCTCAGCCCCAAACACCCTATTCCATATTCACGGGCCAGTTCCATTGACCGGTCGGCACACTGAATTGCATTGGTAATTCCAGCTCCAAGCCCTCCATCCCATTGCTCCAGGGCATTCATGCCATTGACCAGTTTTGGAACTGCTGCAGGAGCAACTGTCCCTTCCTTTACTTCGTTGATGAAACGCGGAAAGCGATTAATTCCATGGGAAAAAACTCCATCGATGGTTGTTTCTGTATATATTCGGGCAATGGTCTCTGCTGTTTCACTTGTGAAGCCGTATCTGATCAGAATTGAAAGAAAGGTCTCTTTGAGTATTTTTGCGTCAATTTTCACTTTATAGCTTTCAGAGTGGATTCAAAGTTATAAAGTTGTTGGCTTTTTACCTATTTACGTCGGACACATTTCCCACACCACTGATACGGGATGTGAGTGACGGGGTTCCTTTCCTTACTTTTTGTATCTTAACACAACTCTAAACCCGATAATCATGCTTAGACACTATCTATATCACGCTTTGTACACAACAATGGTTCTGCTCCTCCTGAACAGCTGTAACCAATCATCTGCAAGCAAAGATGGAGAGCCCTCAAGTGAAGTTGAAGCCTCACTGCCAGGCGAAACTGCCACAGGGAGTGACACGGTCTCAGTACCAGGCGAAACTATTTCAGAGAATGTCCCTGTATCAGAAGAGGAGATGCGGCAGGCTGCCCTGGATGGAGATGTGGAAAAGGTGAGGAAATTGCTTGACGCAGGCACCAATCTTAATTCACCGGACCAGGAAGGCCACACTGCATTGATGTATGCAGCCTTTAACGGGCACACCGACATTGTACTTCTCCTTCTTAATGAGGGAGCTGTGGTGGATCGCCGGGATCTGATGGGACGCACGGCCCTTCTCTATGCATCCACCGGCCCCTTTCCGGAGACTGTAAAGCTCCTTTTGGAAAAAGGGGCAGAACCAAATATTGTTGATTCCGGTGAACACTTTTCACCACTGATGCATGCAGCGGCTGAGGGAAATATGAATGTGGTGAAAATCCTTTTGGAGTATGGGGCAGATCTTTCACTGACCGATGTGGATAATGATGATGCCGAATCCTTTGCACGAGAGGCAGGGCATCTCCAGGTTGCTGAGTATCTTCGCTCCTTACGGTAGCTTTTTTTATATATATTTAGTGGACGTTAAACCTACTGCAAAATCATTGGTCTAATTGTTGTGCTGATACTTTTGAAGTATGTATCTAATACAGGATCCCTGGAGTGGGAGATTAACCTTAAGAACTGAATGTTAGATCATCCATATGTAAAGGCTGTTGTGACAGCCATTATCTTTCTGGCCCTATTGATTCAACCGGTTTGCGCCCAGCAGCAAACGGTTCCTGCTAATGGTATCTCCTACGTCGAACTGGTGGAACAATCGTTTGGACTTGACCAGGACCTCATAAACGGCATCCAGTATTTTGATCGCTACATGGGTTACAAAGGCGTTCCCTATTTCGTGAGTATTGGTTTTATGGATGGGGAACTTACCATAAAGGAGAGGGTATACCAGGATGTAAGAATCAGGTATGATTTATTCTCACAGAGTGTTGAGGTTGAGTATGACTACTTTTTTGGTGGAGCAAGCTGGTTGGTTGCTGTAACCGATCATATAGAGGCTTTTAAGTTTGGAGAGTATCCATTCATAAAACTGGACATCGAAGAGTCATCCGGAAAATTCTACCAGGTGATCCGGACCAACCAATTTACCTGTTATGTCCACTGGGAGAAAAAGATCCTGCCCATTCAGAACGATCAATTTTTCACCGAGGAATTCTCAGCTCCAAAATCTACCTGTCTGCTGGAGATGAACGGGGAGATCAATGTTTTTAAGAACAGAAAGAGTTTTGCGGAACTCTTTCCGGAACATCAACGGAAAGAGATCAAACGTCTGTATAGGAAAAATCAATTCAGAGTTAAAAAAGCTTCTCCAAATGAGTTGGTATATCACATGAATGCAGTAGCTAACCTGATTAAAAATGGAACTCTTCCATGAACCGGATCCTGTTTAGTTCCCTGTTGCTGATCTTTTTTACACTGCTTCGTCTCCAGGGACAGGAGAAGGAGATGATCATCAGTGGCAATTATAATGATCTTCCTTTTACTGATTTCGTTGAGCAGGTTGAGCAACAGACGGGGGTCACATTTTACTACCTGGAAGAGTGGGTAAGGGGAATCAGGGTCACCATCCGGGGTGAGGAGAGATCTCTTCAACGCATCCTGGAGAGGACACTTTTGCCAGCTGGGTTGAGTTACTATCTGGATTCGCACCAACAGATATTTATCACCAATCAGACCTCTTTGGTTTCCAGGTTACCGGACTATTCGGGAACCGGTGAAGATCTGCCTGTTCTTTTGGATGATGTTGTTCAGGATAATTTAACCTCCACTGAGAAAAAATATATCGATGGAAGAAAGGCTGGTCTGCTCGAGACCATTCAGATCGGAAACAGTGAGGCTGGTTTTGAGCTGACCAGTGCGGTGATTCACGGAAAGATAACGGATGTGGAGACCGGAGAACCTCTCATAGGAGCAACCATCTATATTGAAGAGCTTAAGAAGGGGGCTGCCACTGATGTAGACGGCAGGTTCAGCATTGTACTCAGACCAGGAAAATACACTGTTGATTTCAACTGCATGGGCATGGAATCGAGGCAAAACTATCTGGAGGTATATGCTGGTGGGGACCTCTCCATCTCAATGGGAAAAAGCCTGATTCCAATCACCGAAGTTGTCATTCAGGCCAACCGGTACCATAATGTAAGAGGTACGCAGATGGGATTTGACCGTCTCAATTATAAGGTGATGAAAGAGGTCCCCGTAGTGATGGGTGAGAAAGATATTTTAAAGGTCATTCAGATGCTGCCCGGTGTTCAGAGTGTGGGAGAAGGTGCAGCCGGATTCAATGTGAGGGGTAGTTCGGCAGACCAGAACATGATCTATGTGAACAAGGTGCCGGTATACAACAGTTCACATCTTTTCGGATTCTTTACCTCTTTCAGTCCCGATATTGTAAAGGATTTCACCCTCTATAAAAGCAACCTTCCTGCCAGTTTTGGGGGACGACTTGCCTCCTTCTTTGATATTTCCACACGGCAGGGCAATATGAATGAATTCACGGCCCGGGGTGGTATTAGCCCGGTAACCGGACATGTGGCAGTTGAGGGTCCCATTAAAAAAGATAAAAGCGCTTTTGTACTTAGCGCGCGATCCACCTACTCCGACTGGATACTGAGCAGATTGGAAGATCCTGACATGAGGAACAGTGAAGCAGGATTCTATGACCTGGCCGGAGCTTTTACGTGGGAACCCGGTGATAAAACCCTTATTAAAGCATTCGGTTATCTAAGCCGTGATCGATTCACACTTGGATCCGATAATCAGTACAGCTATTCCAATGCTGGTGGTTCGGTAAATATGAGGCATCGGTTTAATTCAAGAATTACCGGTGATATGGCGTTGGTATATGGAGAGTACGATTTTACGAATGTGGACCAGACGATTGCTTCAGAATCTTTCGAGCATGCTTACAAGATCAGCCATTATGAGATAAAAGCCGACCTTACCTGGTTGTCTTTGGGTAACCATAAACTTACCTATGGAGGAAATGCCATCTTATACAACCTGGACCGGGGTACTGTTGAACCATACGGATCTAACTCATTAAGAGCACCGGTCGAGCTGGGCCTGGACAATGGAGTTGAAACAGCACTTTATGTGGCAGATGAAATTGCCCTTTTCCCGAAAGTCACCTTATATGCCGGATTACGGTATGCCTATTATCTGTCACTGGGCCCCGATGAGTTAATGCTGTATGAGGAGGGGTACCCTCGCAGACCGGGTAATGTGATTGATACACTTCTGTTTAACCAGGGAGAGGTGGTCAAATCCTATTCAGGTCTGGAACCCAGAGTGGCGATCAACTATATGGTAGGCGAAAACAGGTCATTGAAGTTTTCCTATAACCGTGTGAGGCAGTTCCTCTTTATGTTAAGCAATACCATTGCCATTTCACCTACCGATCAATGGAAACTCTGCGATTACCATATTACCCCTCCTTATGTGGATCAGCTTTCGGTTGGGTATTACCAGGATTTCCCCAGGAAGAGTCTCTCTACATCGTTGGAGTTGTATCATAAATGGGTATCCAATGTGGTGGACTACCGGGATGGAGCCAATTTTTTAAGCAGCCCCCATATTGAAACAGAGATCCTTCAGGGGAATCAGAAAGCTTATGGTTTGGAAGCCATGATTAAGAAGAATACCGGGAAATTCAATGGCTGGCTGGCCTATAGTTTTTCCAGGTCATTCATCCGGATTGACTCTCCCATTCCAGGGGAAAGTATTAATGAAGGAATGCAATATCCCTCCAATTACGACCGTCCCCATAACCTGAGCATGGTCACCAACTATAAAGTAAACAGGAGGCTCAGTTTTTCTGCCAACCTTGTCTATATCACAGGAAGACCTGTGACCTATCCACTTTCAATCTATTATTTGGAGGATATGCAATACATCGATTATTCTGCACGGAACGGTTACAGGATTCCGGATTATTTTCGAATGGACTTTTCCATTAACCTGGAAGGAAATTTGAAGGAAAGAAAGCTGTTTCACAGTTATTGGATGTTGAACTTTTACAATTTGACAGGTAGGAAAAATGCCTATTCTGTCTATTTCAAGAATGAAGAGGGGGTGATTAATGGGTATAAGCTATCCATCTTTGGGCAACCTGTGGTTACCCTCTCCTGGAATTTCAAATTGGGGAACTATGCCAGTGAATAGGTTTCATATTTGGATCTTGCTATTGCTGCTGTGTGGTTCCTGCGTTGAACCATTTCAACCAGTGATCGAAGAGACCCAGGAGGTTATGGTTATCTATGGAGTCATTACCGATCAGCCCGGGATTCATCGGGTCACAGTCTCAACATCAACGCCATATAACGATCCTTCCCTGGTGCCGGTTTCAGGATGTGTGGTCCGTGTTGAGGATGAGCTGGGAAATATGTCAATCTATGCAGAGACAGACCCGGGTATTTATGAAACAACCCTGAATACCCCTTTTCTTGCCACCAATAAGTCATACACTCTTTTTGTCAATACACAGGGTGGAGGCGAATATCAGTCATCCTACGATACATTGCTGGCTTGTCCGCCCATCGATTCGATCTACTACGAAGTGGATAGTATAGGTACATCCGATCCCAATGTCATCCGTTATGGAGTACAGTTCTATTCAGAATTAACCGGTTCAAATGATGCTTCCAGAAACTTTCGCTGGCAGCTGGAAGAGACCTGGAGGTATCACTCGGCGAAGATGGCCAACCAATTTTGGTATGGCGGACCCTTGATACCCGTCATGGCAGACTCCATCTTTACCTGTTACATGACCGGACCTGTCAATGGACTTTACTCAGCATCCACCCGTTACCTATCAGAAAACAAGCTGAAACGCAATAAGTTAGCATTTGTATCCAATGAAACTCCCAGGCTTAGGTTGGAATACAGCCTGTTGGTAAAACAACAATCACTGACCAATGAAATATTTAATTACTGGGACAGAATGGAATCACAAACAAGTGATGGTGGAGGTTTGTATGAGACCCAACCCGCAAGCACTATCGGAAATATTTATAATGTTCATCGTCCGGAGGAGAAGGTGCTGGGCTGTTTCTATGCCACCCAACAACAGAGTAAAAGGCTGACATTCAAATCAGAGTTTGATTTCTATGTGCCAGGATTTACCTGTGAACTGGATACTGCACAAAGCGTGAAAGAACTTGGATCGAATCGTCCTTATTACCTTTTTTCACTTGATCCATTTTTGGCGGTAGGGCCCCCTTATTTATATGGTTCTAATTCCTGCTTTGATTGCCGGCTAAAAGGGGGTACAACTGAAAAACCTGAATATTGGTAGCAATGAGTCTGTGGAGAGCCTTACATATCATCCTCTTGATGACCGTCGGTTTTGGAGCTGATTCCATCACACTGCGGGGTCAGTCTCCCTTCGATCCTTCATTTACTCCGGAGGCATTCCTGATCAGGGAGCATCTGGAACTGTTTGCCGATCGATCCATCTACGTGGTGGATGAGTCTATCCAATTCAGGGCAGACCATCGTGTGGATGGTGTGGGAGAGGGAGTCTGGAGTACAGTTTTGTATGCAGAGCTGGTCACTTCAACGGGTAAATCAGTGGCAGATGGCAAGTTCACCCTTTCGGAGGGGATGGGTTCAGGATCCCTGAAGATTCCGGGAGGTGCGCTAACGGGCAACTATTTTTTGAAGTGCTACACCCGCTGGATGCGCAACTCTGGTCCCCAATCCTTCAGCTATACACCCTTGAAAATTGTCAATCCATTTGATTCAAAAGTGACCGATCATGGCAACGGAACTGCAATGGAGCAAACCATTACACGAAGGGAGTATACAACAGGGTACCTGAATTGCAGCACCCAAAAACCGGTCTACGGAAAGGGTGAGGAGGTCCGCTTATCTCTCACAGGACCTTTGATGAACCGTCTGCAGCAAATCAATTGTTGCGTTACGGTAGTTCCATCCGGAGCTGTTGACATGGACCATGGACAGGTCACTTTTGCTGGAAGTTCCATGAAGCCCGGTGATTATAAGGTGAATTATCTTCCCGACCTAAAAGGCGCTTCCCTCACTGGCACTGTAGTAAGCGCCGACCAGTGGGAACAACCCATTCAATCTGCCAGGCTCTATTTCTCTTTGTTGGGAGAGAATCCTGACTATTTCGCCACCGTAACGGATGACATGGGTAGGTTTGTGATCTCAACAACCAACCGGACAGGGATTCAGGAGTTGTTTGTTACTCCTGATCCTTCGGTAGCGGGAGAGGTGGAGGTCAGGATAGACCAGGACTTTGATACGGGAAAGATGCCGGTACCTGCAAAGAAATTTGGTTTGTCAGCCCGGGAGCACGAAGTGGCCACGCAGATGGCTCTTCAGATGCAGCTGTCAGAGCTCTATGAATCACAGGGATCGGGGCAAGGGCCCTCCCCGGATGCAACCGACAGAGAAGAACCGCTCTTCTATGGTACGCCGGGATTTTCCATTATGATGGATGATTTTGTGACTTTACCCACCCTTGAAGAGGTGTTTATTAATCTTGTTCCCGGTGTTGAGGTAGTCGTAAAACGAGGCAAAAAATCACTAAAGATTTACGGACCAAATACAACCATCAATCTCTATCAGCCCCTGATCATGATCGACCACATCCCTGTATTTGATCAGCAGTTAATAATGGGTATACACCCTGAGAAGATTCTGAAAATAGACCTGATCAGAGAAGTTTATGTGAAGGGGAATGTCTCACACGGGGGTGTAATCAGCATCTTTACAAGGAATGGGGATATGGCAGGTATTGACCTTTCTGCTCATTCCTACTTCTTTGATGTTCAGTCTATACAGAGTCTCGATTCAAAGGAGATACAGGTATATGCTCCTGGAGACCGCGTTCCCGATATGCGAAATACCCTGTTTTGGATGGAAGATATTTTTCTGCAAAAGGGATCCACACAGGAGGTAACTTTCAGGGCTCCCTCAGTGCCGGGTGATTATGTGATCCTGGTTCGGGGAGTGGCCCATCAGGGTAATGTGATCTCAGCTACCGCCCTTTTTTCAGTAGAATAAATGCAAAAAAAATGGAAGCTATGGGCAGAAGCAGGGCAGATTACCCACTGAAGGATTACTACAGCGATATATACACTTCTTATGACCGGGTGAACCGGATCTTCACTTTCGGAAGGGATGTCAGGTGGAGAAGGAGGGCTGCGTCCGTGTGCCTTGATCCTGATCCTCACAAGGTGTTGGATCTCTGCACCGGAACTGGTGATTTTATCCTGGAAGTGGCCAGGCAGGGAAGAGAGGGTATCTCTCTTACCGGTTACGATTTTAGCACTGCCATGCTGAATGAGGCAGGTAGGAAGCATAAGGAATTAGTGGAAAGTGAAGCTGTTCCTCCTATTGAATTTGTGGAGGGCGATGTGGGTGCCATGCCATTTGAGGATGGTCGCTTTGATGCCATGGGGATCACCTTTGGGATCAGGAACCTGGTATATAAGAATACCAAAGCGAGTCAGCACCTGGCCGAAATGCACCGGGTGCTTCGCCCGGGCGGACATCTGGTGATCCTTGAAAGCAGCAGACCGGACAGTGCCATCTGGCGCCTTTTTAACAGCATTTACCTTCAATTCATACTCCCATATCTGGGGGGATTGATCTCAGGGAATCTGAAGGCGTACAGATACCTGGCAAGTTCATCTAAGAACTATTACTCCATCAGGGAAATGGGGGAAATCCTGGAAGAGGCAGGATTTAGGATTGATAAAAGCGAACCACTCTTCCTTGGGTCGGTGATGTTGGTGGTTGCAGTAAAGATTTGACGGAATATGTATCTTTGGACAAACTGTTTCAACAGATGAGCATTGAGGAGTTAAACAAAATTTGCAAAGGCACATTCATTGACCTGTTGAAGATTGAGTTCACAGGGTATAGTGCAACAACTGTAGAGGCAACCATGACAATCACTCCGGACCTCTACCAACCCATGGGGGTGGTCCATGGTGGTGCTCTTATTTCCCTGGCAGAAACAGTGGGTAGCGCAGGGTCACTTTTGCTGGTGGATCCCGAACAATATGATGTATTTGGATCGGTAGTGAATAGTCAGCATATAACACCGGCCAGCAAAGGTTCATTGTATGCAATAGCCTCCCTGGTCGTAAAAGCTGAATTTAAACATGTGTGGGATGTGGAAATTAAGGATGAAAAAGGCAAACTAATTTCCATAAGCCGTGTTACCAATAGTGTGAAACCAAGAAAACAGGAAGCGGCACGCTGAGCGAAGACTATGAACGAAGGACTCATAAAAATCCATAACGCCTGTATTTCCAAGAACCTGCCTTTTGTTACGTTTCGCAAGCCGTTGCAGGAGCATTCAACTACCTTCATTCAGACCACTCCCGGGCATGTACAATGGAAATCCATCCGGGATATTTCCACCCACACCGGGTTTATTATGGCCCCGTTCGATAGCCGGAACGGACATCGCTATATACTGATCAAACCGGACCTGGTCCTGAATGGTAAAAATATTTCGAAAGAACAAATTGTTGCGGTGAATGGACTTGAATCGAGGCCGCAACCTGCCTGGAATGGTGCCTTCCCGGTGGTGACCGGCAGGGAAACATACATGGAGCAGGTGAATGCCATTAAGTCATCCATCTCCACAGGTGCATTTCAGAAAGCAGTTTTGTCCCGCATCAGGGTGATCGAAGGGAGTTACACTGACCAGATTCCCAGGTTGTTTCAAATCATTTGCAGGAGGCATCCCAATGCTTTTGTCTACCTGTTTAAAAGTGATGATCACTTTTGGATGGGGGCATCACCAGAGCCTCTGCTGAGACTCCATGAAGGAAATATGTCTACCGTTTCACTGGCCGGGACCAGACCCCATGCTGAGAAGCATATGGATATAAACCGCTGGACTGCAAAAGAGGTGCTTGAACAGGAGTATGTGACCCGTTATATACATGATGTATTGTGGGCTTTCCAGGTGAAAGACTACCGGGTAAGTTCCCCCTATGTGAAAAAAGCCGGCAACCTGGTGCACCTTCGGACTGATTTTTCATTTGGATTTGAGAAGATAGCTGAGCGGTTGTGGGAATTTTTAGATGCCATGCATCCCACACCTGCGGTAGCCGGACAACCCAAGGAGGATGCCATCAATTATATCAAGAGGCTGGAACCCCACGACAGAGATTATTATACCGGATTCATGGGACCTGTGAGTCAGGATAGGGAGATCGACCTTTTTGTCAATTTACGCTGCTTTAAGATAACACCGGAGTACCTTTCTCTCTATGTCGGGGGAGGAATTACCCTGGATTCTGATCCTGCCGATGAATGGGACGAAACCCGCTGGAAAGCTGAATCACTGCTTAAGATTCTTCGTACACATATTAAAAATCTGGCTCCTGTCGATGCAGCACCTCCAACATATCGCTGAACTGGGGCCTCTGCTGGAAAGGCTGAATATTGGTCATGTCATTATTGCTCCCGGTAGCAGAAATGCCCCATTGACACAACTGTTTACAGGGTCTGAGTCTTTTAAGTGCCACAGTATCGTTGATGAACGTTCGGCCGGATATGTGGCATTGGGTATGGCCCGTCAATTGCAGCAGCCGGTGGTGGTGGTAACTACCTCTGGTACGGCTGTCCTGAACCTGGGCCCTGCAGTAGCAGAAGCTTTCTATCAGAAGGTACCCTTGATCGTTCTTACGGCCGATCGACCCCAGGAAACCATATGGCAATTTAACAACCAGGTGATCGACCAGATGGCACCGTTTTTCAATTATTCCAGGGGATTCTACGAGTTTCCGTTGGAGCTGAGAAGTGAGCAGGAGATGAAGCAGGCGCTTTCGGCAGTGGAGCATTTGATCCTTGTGGCTGTTGATAAACCGGGGGGACCGGTACATATAAACATTCCGTTGGAGGAACCGCTTTATGAATCATTGCCCGATCCGCTTTTTTCTGGAATGGATTTTGAAAATGAGTCCTATCCTATGGAGCAGGATTCATTGGCATTGGAGCCTTTAGCGGTTCAGAAGAAGATCATGGTGTTGGCCGGTATGGGAGTGTATGATCAGGATATCCGGTCCATTTTGGAAAAACTCACTTCTTCCGGACAGCTGATTCTGGTGGCTGAAAATTTGGCCAATATGGCCTCAGATCAATTCATTGCAAATCCTGAATTGGTTCTTGCAGGTGCTTCTGAAGAGGTGAAGCGTGAACTGGCTCCGGATCTGGTGATTGCATTTGGGGGACAGGTGGTCTCCAAGCGCCTTAAACAGTTTATTCAGTCGTTGAAAGGTGTAAAAACCAGGGTCATTGAAGGGAATCCTTTGCTTGCACTTAAAGAGCTTGAAGGTTTACTCAATGAGTCGGGGGAGGATACTCAAAACAGCTTCCTTCAGTCATGGAAGAGGGTCGGGACCAGCGGGATGGAGAGGGCAACCCGGTTCCTGGGAAAGGCTCCTTTCTGTAACCTGACTTCCGTTGATGCAATCCTCTCTTCCATTCCGGAAAACTCGGTAGTGCACCTGGGAAACAGTACCACCGTACGCAATTCTCAGTTAATGCCTGTGAGGCCTACCCTCTCTTATTATTCCAACCGGGGAACATCTGGCATTGACGGTTGTGTTTCCACCGCAGTGGGAGCAGCGCTTGTCTCGGACCAACTTCATGTGCTGCTGGTGGGAGATCTTAGTTTTGTTTATGATTCCAATTCCCTCTGGAACCAGAAATTTCCTCAAAATCTGAAGATAGTCATACTGAATGACGGGGGAGGAGGGATCTTTCGTTTATTGGAGGGACCCGACCGGATGGAGTTCTTCGAAGAGTTTAGTGTAACCCATCACCCGGTATCCCTGGAACTGCTCTCCCAATCCTTTGGCAGAAGTTACCAAATGGCGAGAAACAAGGAGGAACTGATTGAAAAGCTGGCACTCCTGTATCAGCCGGGATCCTCCCTCTCCATCCTGGAAGTGAACACCTCCGACAGTGAAAATAGTCGTATCTTTAAGGAGTTTTTCAAACCAAATCCATAGCAACTTATGCAGACAAGAGAGTGGAAACCTGTGAAGGAGTTTGAGGAGATCAGATTTGATTTTTTTGAAGGAATTGCCAGAATAACCATCAATCGTCCCCGTTTCTACAATGCATTTACCCCGGATACTACCCGGGAGATGAGTGAAGCGCTGGTACTTTGCAGGGAGATGACCGAGGTACGGGTTGTGGTACTGACCGGTGAGGGAGATAAAGCATTCTGCAGCGGGGGTGACCAGAATGTGAAAAGTTTTGCAGGATATGTGGGCAAGGATGGCGTTCCCCGTCTCAATGTGCTTGATGTGCAACGCCAGATAAGAAGCCTGCCCAAGCCTGTGATTGCCATGGTTAATGGTTATGCAATCGGGGGAGGACATGTACTTCATGTGGTGTGTGACCTCTCCATTGCTTCGGAAAATGCAAGATTTGGACAGACGGGTCCCAAAGTGGGCAGTTTTGATGCGGGATTTGGCTCATCATTTCTGGCCAGGCATGTGGGACAGAAAAAAGCCCGGGAGATCTGGTTTCTCTGTGAACAATATACAGCGGCTGAAGCCTTTGAAATGGGACTGGTTAATAAAGTAGTCCCCTTTGATCAACTGGAGGATACGACGGTTGCATGGTGCAACAAGATTATGCAGCATAGCCCCATTGCCCTTCGAATGATTAAAGCCGGACTCAATGCTGAACTGGACGGACAGGCGGGAATTCAGGAATTGGCGGGGAATGCGACCATGCTCTATTATATGACCGAAGAGGCGCAGGAGGGTAAAAATGCTTTCCTGGAGAAACGCAAACCTGACTGGGATCAATTTCCCAAACTACCTTAGCTGGCACCTGAAAGAAAATCATTAGTTTTGTCATTGTATGAATGGGATTACTATTTGGCTTAAGGCATTCAGACTTCGCACCCTGCCACTGGCACTTTCTGCCACCATCCTTGGAAGCTTCCTGGGGTATGCGGAAAACAGATTTAAATGGGGCGTGTTTATATTGGGAACACTCACCACCCTCTTCCTGCAGATCCTCTCTAATCTGGCAAACGATTTTGGTGATGCAAAGAAGGGAACTGACAACGAGCAGAGACTGGGACCTTTGAGGGTTACACAGACCGGACTTGTGACCCAGGGGCAGATGAGGGTGATGATCGGGGTGTTTGTAGTTTTGAGCCTTCTCTCTGGTTCACTGTTGATATGGTTCGGGTTAAGGGGTGGTGATCTCCTGCTCTATTCGGTTTTTTTCCTCCTTGGATTCTCAGCCATCTTTGCCGCGATTAAATATACCATTGGTAAAAGGCCTTATGGCTATGTGGGATTTGGCGATATCATGGTGTTTATCTATTTTGGGATCCTGGGTGTAGCCGGCACCTATTTTCTTCATACCCAATCATTTCATCTGACCATCCTGCTCCCGGCATCTTCCATAGGGCTGCTCAGTGTGGGTGTACTAAACCTGAACAACCTGAGAGATCATGAAAATGATGCCATCAATGGGAAGAACACCCTGGTGGTACGTATGGGGGTTCCCTGGGCCAAGGTCTATCACGTGATATTGCTTTTTACTGCATTCCTGCTGGGACTGGGTTATACCATAATTCATTTTGAATCTTACTATCAGTTGATATTCCTGCTTCCGCTGCCCCTTCTTGCCTCTGATATCAAGAAGGTGATTAACAATACCGTTCCGGTGGAACTGAACGAGGAGTTGAAGAAACTGGCCGTGGCAACCCTGCTTTTTTCATTATCATTCGGACTCGGACTGATCCTGTAAATGGTCGAGGCTGCATATATCAGTTATCCGCTGCACTTTAAGCAACCATCAGGAACCTCACGTGGCGTGTTGAATGAAAAGCCCTGCTGGTTCATCAAATTGACCGGTCAAGATGGTGTGACGGGTATGGGTGAAGTCTCATTTATTCCCGGATTAAGTGTGGAGGATCCGGATGAGATTGAGATCCAACTGGACCATGTGTGTAAACTGATCAGCAAAGGTGAGATGGATCCCTTGCAGAAGCTGCCCTCACTACCGGGAATACAATTTGCGCTGGAGAGTGCCATGTTAGATCTAAAACAGGGTGGGAATCGCATTCTTTACCCCTCAGATTTCACAGGGGGCATTTCCGGAATTCTCACCAATGGATTGATCTGGATGGGTGAACGGACCTATCTGCTTGAACAGGTCCGGAGCAAGATGGAAGCTGGATTCAGGGTGCTGAAGTTGAAGGTGGGTGCCCTGGATTTTAATGAGGAGTTGGAAGTACTTCAGTGGATCAGGAGTGAATATGGAACAGGTGACCTTGAGATCCGACTGGATGCCAACGGGGCATGGAATCCGGAAAATGTCAGGGAAAAGCTTGAAAGTTTGTCATCTTTCGGGATCCATTCCATTGAACAACCCATCGGTGCGGGTCAGACAGATGCCATGGCGGAGTTGTGCCGGGAACCAGCCATCCCGGTTGCGCTGGATGAGGAGTTGATCGGAATAACTTTTTCCGAAGAGCAACAGCAAATGATGGAGCAGATCAGACCTGATTATATTATTTTGAAACCCGGGCTCCTTGGGGGATTCTCTGCGACAAAGCAATGGATTGATGTTGCAAACCGTGTGGGAGCAGGCTGGTGGATCACATCAGCGTTGGAATCATCCATCGGTCTCAATGCCATCGCCCAATGGACCTATCAACTTGGTGTTACAATGCCACAGGGACTGGGTACCGGAATGATTTATAGCAACAATATACCATCCCCTTTACAAATGGTGGAGGATCGTCTTTGGCATATGCCAGGGAGAGCATGGAACCTTCAATCAATCATCGATATGTGAACCTTACACATGTTACATCCAGAGAAATTTCATATTGATGGGATCTCCTATAGCCAGACAGAATTGATAGACTTTTGTCAGGATGCAGGTGAGGATACCAGCAAGCCTGTCTGGAAAAGAGACATTCTCTCTTTTATAAAACTGTTTCTTGACCCCTCGGAGGGCGATATTCTACAGAAGACCAGTGGGACCACAGGGGATCCAAGGGAGTATCTGCTTCATCGGGAATCCATGATCCGAAGTGCACAAAGAACCCTGGATTATTTTACGCTTCAACCGGATGATCGTGCCCTGTTATGCCTGCCAATAAATTACGTGGCAGGTAAAATGATGGTGGTGAGGGCACTGGTAGGTGGATTGGACCTGGTAACAGTAGAACCGTCGGGCCGGCCTTTAAAGGATTTAGATGGATCCATCACTTTTGGTGCCATGGTTCCACTCCAGGTGTATGAGTCAATCCAGCATGGAGATGATCTGTCCGGGATTGAGAAATTGATCATTGGCGGAGGTGAGCTTTCTCCCTCTCTAATAAAAAAACTGGGACGTATGGATTCGCCTGAAGTATATGAATCCTTTGCCATGACCGAAACCTATACCCATTTTGCACTGAAACGCATTAATGGGACCACACCTGACGATGCATTCAGGTTACTGGATGGTATAAGGATCAAACAGGATAAGCGTGGTTGTCTGGAGGTTGAAATTCCAGGAGTTACAGAAGGTTTGGTTGCCACCAATGACCTGGTGGAGATAAATAGTGAAGGGATTGGATTCAAATGGCTTGGAAGGTACGACAACGTGATTAATTCGGGGGGTATCAAAATCATCCCGGAGGTACTGGAACAGAGGATCCGGGATTTGCTTGGGCACCATTGTCTGGTACTTTCAGAAGGGGATGCCAAATTGGGAGACAGGTTGGTTCTGATGGTTGAATATGGTGATCCCAACCCACCTGATGATGCATGGTTTGAGCTCCTTCATCATAAGCTCTCAAAGTTCGAGGTTCCCAAACGGATTGTGACTGTTGGTTTGATTCCCAGAAACCTCTCTTTCAAACCTGACCGAAAGGCTGCCAGAAGGCTGCTTTAATAATAAATGAGGTCAAAATCAATGGATGTTGACTTGCATTGTCTGCTTTCCTATTTTTACGCTTTAACTTAACCAATTTGAAATTCCATGAAGGCATTAAAAATTTTCGGGCTCATCATTGGGGTACTGGTGGCAGCCATGCTCATTGTTCCACTGTTCACCCCTGCAACAGCCGAGGTTAGTGCTGAGGTTGAGATCGCACTGGAACCCTCAAAAATATTTTCAAAAGTGGCTTCCTTTAAAAACAGGGATGTATGGGATCCATGGGTTGCCAGTGACAGCACAACTTCGGTAACCATAGAATCAAAATCCGGCTATGTGGGATCCACCTATAGCTGGGATGGAGAAAGGCTGGGATCCGGCAGAATGGAGGTGATTTCCGTCACAGAGAATGAGTATATCAAATCATCACTCTGGTTCGGTGAAGTCGAGTCGCCCTCGCTGGTGGAGTGGACCTTTGAACCGGTGGAAGGTGGTACTCATGTGGTATGGTCCTTTACACAGGAGACCACTTACCCCATTGGTCGTCTGGGGATGATCTTTGGGAAGATATTCCTGATGAAGAGTTTTGAAACAGGACTGACCAGCCTGAAGGAGTGCCTTGAAAATATGCCCCAATCTATGAGTTCACTGGGCCCCATTTCGATAGCGATCCAGCAACCCATTGAAGCCATGGTGGCCGAAGGAGCCGGAACCATGGAAACCATTGGTGAACAATTGGGCATCCTCTATGGCAAGATCATGATGGAAGTTGGCAAACAACAGTTAGATGTCATCGGGGCACCGTTTGTACACTACCTGGATTACGATGAAACCAATGGGCATTCAAACTATGTGGCAGGCATCCCGGTACTGAAAACCGGCGAGAATTCAGGTGAGGTATATTCCATATCTTATGATGAAATGAAGGTTGTACAAGCGATGCATACCGGACCCTATGAAGAATTTACCAAATCGTATGATCTGCTTGATCAGTACATGCAATCTAATTCTTTGGATATGACAGGTGAAGCTTTCGAATTCTACCTTACTGATCCAGGAAGGGAGCCGGATCCATCCAGGTGGCAAACACTCATTGCATTTCCACTAAATAAGAATGGACTATAAAGAGATTGAAAGGATATTTTACAGGGATGGTTACCGGTTGGCACACCAGTACCTGGAAGAGGAAGTCAGTGCACAAAATCTAACTGCAGGCATCCGACAGTTATATGATTCGGTGGATGAATTGCTTGATTCATTTTTACAACGGTCGGCCATGGAAGGCAGACCGGCGGAATGTAAAAAAGGGTGTTCCTGGTGTTGTCATCAGGTGGTGTATGGAGTCACCCATGAATTTTTGTATCTAAGAGACCATATAGAGAAACATTTTAAAGAAGAAACCCGTAACAAATTCCTTGAAAAAGCACGGGAAAGTGTGCTGTTGACCCTCCAGAAATCCCATCAAGAGCGGTTACAGGTAAAGGTTCCTTGTCCATTTCTGGATTCCGGGTCCTGTTCGGTCCATGCTGTCAGACCCATGGCCTGTCGCATCTACCTCTCTTCGTCGGAAAATGCTTGTAAAAAAGAACATGATGAAACCGTAACTGGAAACGATTTTCCTGATCTGTTTGAATTTCCACTGAGGGCGGGCCGTATGTTGAATCAAGGATTTGTGGCTTATCTGAAACAGATCGGTTTTCAGGTATCCGAAGCTCCACTGGACCAGGGCTATTCATCATTGGTAACGCTTGGGCAGACTATGGAGGGATGGATTGAGGGCCGCTCATTTTCTTCATAGCATATTCAGCCTCACAATTAGTTGGTTTTTATCTGCTATATTCGTGTAAATTCTTTCACTCTAAAAAATGTTTTTATGAGTCAGGTAAAATTAGGGGTCATTCGTGAGACTAAGATTCCACCCGACAAGCGGGTTCCACTTACTCCAAAACAGTGCCGCGAAATGTTGAAGAGTTGCACCGGACTTGAAATCTTTGTTCAACCCTCGAAAACCCGCTGTTTTTCAGATGACGAATACATGGCTGAAGGCATTGAACTTAAAGAAGATCTCTCCGATTGTGATGTGCTGATGGGAGTGAAAGAGGTGAAGATCGATACCCTGTTGAACAACAAGACCTACCTCTTCTTTTCTCATACTGCCAAAAAGCAGCCCTACAACCGGAAGCTGCTTCAGTCCATTGTAAGCAAAGGCATCAGATTGGTGGATTATGAATATCTAACCGGAGAGGACCAGGTAAGGGTGGTTGCTTTTGGCCGTTGGGCTGGCGTGGTTGGGGCGTACAACGGACTAAGGGCCCATGGAGTGAGGTTTGAGGGATCACAGCTACGACCCGCTTCTCTTTGCCATGACTTGAATGAATTAAAATCGGAGCTGCAGAAGCTGGACCTGGGAAAGACCCGAATTGCCATTACAGGAGGTGGCCGGGTGGCCGGGGGTGCCACTGAAATCCTTGATGCGGCGGGAGTACGCCAGGTAGAGCCGGAGGAGTACCTGAAGAAGGAATTTGATCATGCAGTCTACACCCGACTCGATCCATGGCACTATACAAGTCGCAGGGATGGATCGGAATTTGATTTCGGCCATTTTATTTCCCATCCTGAAATGTATGTGAACAGTTTCCGGCCCTATGCTGCCAGGACCGATCTGTTTGTGGCATGCCACTTCTGGGATCCCAAGTCCCCCATACTTTTGTCACCTGAAGATCTGGCAGGAGGTGAGGTTCCCATCTCCATCATTGCTGATATCAGCTGTGATATCAAGGGCCCCATTCCATCCACCATCAGAGCCTCTACCATTGCTGATCCATACTATGGATATGACCCAATCTCCAGGAGTGAAACTGATCCTTTCAGGGATGGATCCATTACTGTGATGGCTGTGGATAACCTGCCCGGGGAGCTTCCCAGAGATGCTTCGACTGACTTTGGAGAGGCATTGATGGAACATGTGATCCCCGAATTGGTAGGATTAAAAGAGACAGGAATGTTGGAGCGGGCCTCCATCACCCGGGGAGGGGCGCTGACGGAAAGGTATGCGTACCTTCAGCGATACCTGGAGGGGACGGAGTGATCAGGCAAAACATACTACCCACATTATATGGTTGAATAGTTGCCTGGTTTGATTTGATTTTATACCTTTGAGTATTATACCCAAGAGTATAATACTTAATAGTATAAAAATATGAGTTCTCCTTTTAAATATGGAAAAATTGTAACGGGTGATCATTTCATCAATAGAAGTGCAGATATTCAGCGCATTCAAAATAACATCAGCGCTGGAATAAACACCATTTTGATTTCACCAAGACGGTGGGGGAAATCATCGTTGATAAAACAGGTTGAGCAATTGAATACGGATCATGAACTCCGGTTTGCATTCCTTGATTTTTTTAAAATCAGGACTGAAGAAGAATTCCTTACGAGTTATATGCGAGAAGTTATCAGGTGTAGTATTAGCAGAAAGGAAGAACTGTTGCAGACAGGTAAGGAGTTTTTCAGGAATTTGTCACCTACCTTTTCATTTGGTGCCGATCCTGTGAACGATTTTACGTTGAAATTGACATGGAATGAAGCGAGAAGAACAAAAGATGAGATTATAAATCTGCCAGAGGTTATTGCCAATAAGAGAGGAATTAAGATAGTGGTATGTATTGACGAATTTCAGAATATTTCCAAACTCCCAGAGAGTGTGTTATTTGAGCAAGAGCTGCGTTCATATTGGCAATACCATAACAATACAACTTATTGTCTGTATGGAAGCAGAAAACATATGATGATGGAACTGTTTAAAGAGGAATCCCGTGCATTCTACAGATTTGGAGATCTTTTTTTACTTCAAAAAATCCCTGAAAAGCATTGGATTGACTATATCAGAGATTCCTTTTCAAAAACAGGCAAAAGAATTTCCAAAGATATAGTACACAAAATGATCAGCCTGACCAGCAATCATCCGGATTATCTCCAACAACTTAGTCATAATACCTGGAACAATACTGATTCAGAGGTAACAGAAGAGATCCTGTCAGAATCAATGGAATTGGTAATCAGTTCTAATACGCTCTACTACCAGGATATATGCGAGGGTTTAAGTACTACCCAGATAAACCTGTTAAAAGCTATATTGCATGGAGAAAGAAGGTTGACTTCTGCAGCGACAATGCTTGATTTCAATTTAGGAACCCCCAGGAATGTATCCAAGAACAAAAAGATGCTTGTAACCAAGGACATTCTGGAGATACATGGGGATATGATCCACTTTAATGATCCAATATTTGAGTATTGGCTGAAATATTTTTACCTGTAAAACCCTTCCGATGAACCCCCGATGGCTGCACAACGCAGTAATTTTTTCCTTTTCCCAATTTCTGATCGCACAATTGAACTTGCCAACAGGCTCATGCTATGATAGTCCTTGCAGTAAGTATTGGTCATCTCTTTGATTAAACTATTTCTTCCAGAGCTTATAAGGTTTGTCAGCTTTTGTTTTAAATGGAAGATTGACTTTGCGTCCTGTTCCGGCAGATTCGTAGGCTGCAAATATTACCTCTAAAACTGCTTTTCCATCTTCCCCTGTTACCAATGGTTCTTTGTTGTTTTTTACACAATCCACGAAGTGTTCAAATTCCTGGGGAAATCCATAATTCCAGCTCTCTTCATACATGGTGAAACTCCAGCCTATAGTATTTCCTGCTTTTTCAACTGCATACCCAATTCCTTTGGTGCTGTATGTTTGAATGGAGTTACCCTGAAGTACATCGGCATAGGCTACTCCTTCAGATCCATGTATTTCAGCCCGGTCATCCATGCCTCCAAGTTTCGTCCAGCTCTCTTCTGCCATGGCAGTAACACCATTTTCAAACTCAAGAATAATGATGGCGTTATCGTCACCCCTGGTTTTCTCATGGTGCACACTGGTACTCATTTGGGCATACACCGATTTGATGGGATTGTTGCCATTGATCCAACGAAAAAACTGGATGGCATGACATCCCATATCCATGGTAACCCCTCCTCCTGAGCGCTCCACATCCCAAAAATGATCTGCATGCGGACCATCATGTTTCTCAGATTGCTTCAGCAATACAGGTTCTCCCAGGGCTCCTTCATCCAAAAGGCTTTTCAATCTCACATACTTTGGAGTGAAACAGAGCTCCTCGGCATACATTAATTTGACATTGGCCTTTTTACAAGCTTCAATCATGAGGTCTGCTTCAGCCAGGTTCATGCAAAATGGTTTCTCCACCACAATATGTTTTCCAGCTTTAGCTGCCTTCAGGGTGATATCACAATGCAGGTAATTGGGCGCACCTATGACGATCATATCAAGTTCGTTCATGGCCAACATTTGGTCAAGGTCGGTGAAGTGTGAAGGAATGTTGTGTTTTTCAGCAAATTCCTTTGCATGACCCTCTGTGGGTGACATTACTGCCAAAATTTCGGCTTCTGAAACCAGTTTAAGCGAGTCAGCATGGATCGTAGAGATAAACTGTGATCCGATAAGGCCTACTCCTACCTTTTTGTCCATATTCATTGGTTTTTGTTAAGTTTCTGAAGCGTGATGTGATCAGTTAAACCGTTGCTGGTTGTTCTTCTCCTTTTTATCTTTCCATTTATCCATGTTGGCGAGGCTCCAGACCAATCCCACTCCACCCACACCCAATAGTACAAATCCCAAGGGACGGATCATGGAGAGGTTAATGGTTAGTATTATGCCGATGGCCAACAATGCCATGCTGATAATCCAAAGGCTTCGGTAATCGCGGGGCTTTTTCTGCTGGTACATGGGTTAAGGAGAATTTTTAAGGTTTGAGATGACCTGTAGTGGATCTTCTGCTGAAAAGATCGTATTGCCCACCACAAATACATCCACACCCGCATTGATGAGATCACCTATGTTGTCTTCGGTTACGCCTCCATCCACCTGGATCAGGGTCTCAGCGCCTGCATCAACGATCATCTTTTTCAGCTTTCTGATCTTGTCCCAGGAGGCTTCGATAAATGATTGTCCCCCGAATCCAGGATTGACCGTCATTACCAGCACCATGTTCAGATCTTTCAGCACAGGCTCCAGAAGGGACACATCGGTATGGGGATTTACAGAAACCGCCGGCTTCATCCCCAGTTCCCTGATCTTCTGAATGGTGCGGTGAAGATGTGGACAGGTTTCATAGTGTACGGTGAGCCAATTGGCTCCGGCATCCCTGTACTCTTCCAGATAACGGTCAGGGTCGGTGATCATCAGGTGAACATCCAGCGGTTTTTTCGAAATGGATTTGATCCGGCGGATGATTGGAAATCCAAAAGTCAGATTGGGTACAAAAACCCCATCCATAATGTCCAGGTGCAAAAGGTCGGCTTCAGATTTGTTGACCATTTCAATCTCCTTTTCCAGGTGAAGGAAATCGGCTGTTAAGATTGAGGGAGAGATCAGATGTTTACTCATGCTGGTTACTTTCCTGTAAAAATAATCTTTTATGGCAGATTGTCCCAACTTCATGAAAGAATCCACGCAACCCATCAAGTTCGTTGCAACTCTTGCACTAAGAGCGCTTGTTGATCGTTTAAATGGTGTGATGATTTGTTACCTTTAATCTTTTTTAACCAGCCTTCATTTATGATAAAATCATTATTCCTCTGTGGCTTTTTGTGTACCTGTTTGGTTTCCAGTGTATGGGGACAGCAATACACCCTTAGCGGTTATGTGCAGGACCAAACATCGGGTGAGAAGCTGATTGCAGCCACCGTGTACGATTTTAACTCGGGGAAAGGGACTTCGGCCAATGAATATGGTTTCTATAGCCTGACCATACCCGGGGGTGAGGTCAGCCTGCAGGTCTCTTATGTGGGGTACACTTCCCACCTGGATTCATTTAAGTTGGGTGCCAATCTGAGTATGAACATCTACCTGGAACCTTCATTGATGCTTGATGAGGTGGTTGTTACCACCAATCGTCCCCAGGATATTGTTGAAGATGCACAGATGAGTGCGGTGCATATTCCCATTCAGGATATTAAATCCATTCCCATGTTTATGGGCGAGGCAGATGTGATCAAGACCATCCAGCTGATGCCCGGGGTGCAATCGGGGACCGAAGGGACCAGTGGGATCTATGTGAGGGGTGGAGGGCCCGACCAGAATCTTTTCCTGCTGGATGGGGTCCCTATTTACAATGCCAACCACCTGTTCGGATTCTTCTCTGTGTTCAATCCGGACGCCATCTCCAGTATTACCATGACCAAGGGAGGATTCCCGGCACACTATGGAGGCAGGCTCTCTTCTGTAGTTGATATTCGCCTGAAGGAGGGAAATATGAAAGAGTTCCATGGTGCCGGATCTGTGGGGCTGATTGCCTCCAAACTTACCCTGGAGGGGCCCATTATCAAGGATAAAACTTCTTTTATTGTCTCTGCAAGAAGGACATACCTGGATGTGCTTGCCCGACCCATTATCAAAGCGATTAATAAACAGAACGGAATGGAGGGATTATCGGGATACTACTTCTATGATGTGAATGCAAAGATCAACCATAAATTTTCTGAGAGAGACAGGATATACCTGAGCATGTACCATGGCCGGGACAGGCTCTTTATCAATGAGGAGGAGAACTGGATCAGCGATGATACCTCCTACCAGCGGAAATCTGAGGCGGGCCTCTTCTGGGGTAACCTTACCACCGCCCTGCGCTGGAACCATCTGTATGGAAATAAGCTATTCAGCAACGTGTCGCTGATCTACAGTGACTACAAATTCAATACGTTCGATGAAACACAGACCCTGGTGAATGGGAAATACGATGTGGGTTACACTTACAACTATTTTTCAGGGATCAAGGATTACGGGGGTATTGTAGATTTTGATTACAGGCCCTCATCATCTCATGCAATCAGGTTTGGTGGCAAGTACCTTTACCATACATTCTCTCCCGGGATAGAAACTCTGGAGTCGACCGATGATACATTGAGTGCAGAGTTCAATGCCGATCCCATCTACGCCCATGAGTATTATCTCTATGCAGAGGACAATTTCCAGCTGGGGTCGCGTATCCGGGCCAATGTGGGACTCCACTATTCGGGATTTTTCGTAAAGGATGAATTCTACCACTCCCTGCAGCCGCGGTTTACAGGGCGCTTCCTGATCACGCCCAATTTTTCACTCAAGGCGGCCTTTTCACGAATGGACCAGTATATTCATCTGCTAACCAATTCCACCATAGGCCTGCCCACCGATATATGGGTTCCCGCCACCGACCTTACCCGTCCACAGAGTTCCTATCAGTATGCAACCGGATTGGCTTACAACCACAAGGATAGCTGGTCCTTTACTGTGGAGGGGTTCTATAAGACCATGAACGGGCTGATTGACTATTCTGAAGGCTCCAGCTTTTTTGAATATGGAGTGGACTGGGAAGAAAAGATTGAAAGGGAGGGAAAAGGCATCTCTTACGGTCTGGAATTCCTTGCCCGAAAGGATGTGGGAAAGCTCCGGGGCTGGCTGGGGTACACCCTGTCAAAGGTGGAGGTGCAGTTTGATAACCTGAACAATGGCAATCCCTTTCCCTATACCTACGACCGCCGTCATGATATCTCGCTGGTACTGATGTACCGGGTCAGCAAGCAGACCGATATCAGTGCCACCTGGGTCTATGGTACGGGAAAGGCGAGAACACTGGCCGTATCCAGGTTTGCTCCCAATAATTACAGTTTCGATGATGGTTCCACCTACCCATACTCCTATTACTACAGAAGTGAGATCGAATTTTATAAGGGTAAGAATGCCTACAGGGAGCCGGCGTACCACCGGCTTGACCTGGGAATTAACCGCCATAAAGAGAAGAAGTGGGGAACCCAGACCTGGAGTTTTGGGGTCTATAATGCCTACAACCGTCAGAATCCTTTCTACCTCTTTTTCGGATACGATAATTATGGGAACAGGGCGCTAAAACAGTTCAGTATCTTTATGTTTATCCCCTCCATCAGTTATTCATTTGAATTTTAGAGCTATGAGAATGAAACAGATCCAAAGAAATCGTTTTTCTTATATGGCAGTGATCATCCTGTCGGTTTTGCTTATGGTCTCCTGTGAGTCGGTACTATTCATTGAACTGGAGGAGTCAGATAAACTGATTGTAGTCAACGGGGCTTTTGGTCATGATTCCATTGTAGCTGTCCAGGTATCACGAACCCGGCATATCCTGGACAATGCCCCCCTGGTTCCCCTGGAGAATGCCACGGTTATGTTCTACAGGGACGGATCGCTGCTGGAACAGCTTGAGTACATGGGAAATGGTCGTTTTCAATCAGATGCCTTCATTTCAATGGCGGGTGAACAATATAGTCTCGAGGTGGAGAACCAGGGTTACCCTTCCGTATCGGCCACCTGTGAGATCCCGGAGGCAGTGGAGATAGCTTCTGTGGATACATCAACGGTTACAGAGGATCTGGGCAATATGTACTACTCCCATATGCAGGAATTGTTTCACATAGACGTTTCCCTGGAAGATCCGGCCGGAGAGGAGAACTATTACATGATCACATCCCGGGCCGACCGCTCAGCCACCGAGTATCGCGATACCACGGTTCTGGTGCTGGATTCCCTGTTTCAGAATGGTAAATGGTATCCCTATGTTAAGGATTCCACCTATACAATTTCAGAGATTTTTCGCTTTACTGATGATGTTCATATTGGATCCGAGGACCTGATTGTTGAAGCCATTACCCAGGACGGTATTCTCTTCTCCGACCAGCTGATCGACGGGAAGGAGTATTCGGTAAGGGTAACTACCTGGACCGATAACATGATGTCGGCCGACTCGGCAATTGTGGAGGTGAGGCTTCATTCCATTTCGGAATCCTACTATAAATACCTAAAATCACGACAGAATCACTATGAAAGCGTGGATGATTACCTATCGGTTCCCGTGATCGTCTACACCAATGTGGAAGGGGGTACCGGATTTTTAGGCGGCTACTCCACAGATGTATATTCATTCACTACCTTTATACCTGAATATTATGAAGAGTACTGGTATTATGAATATGATGGACCTTTTCCTTAAAATATAAGAGTAAATGATTGTTTTTGAAGATATTATTTCTCAGCGGACCGGGATCCCGGTCAGACAGGTAAAGAATACGGTTGAGTTGTTGGAAGAGGGAGCCACCATCCCGTTTATCAGCCGTTACCGCAAGGAGCATACAGGAAGCCTGGATGAAGTGAAGATTACCGAGATCAGGGATGAGCTGAACAAGTTGAAAGAGCTTGAGAAGCGGAAGGAGTATATCCTGAAAACCATTGATGAACAGGGTAAGCTTACCGATGAGCTGAAAGGCAGCATTGAAGCGTGCCTTGATCCGGTAATGCTGGAGGATATCTACCTGCCCTATAAGACCAAGAGAAAAACAAGGGCCACCATTGCCCGGGAAAAGGGGTTGGAACCTCTGGCTAAGATTCTGATGAAACAGCAGGAGACAGAGGCTGAAAAATCTGCCTCTCCTTTTGTGAATGAGGATGTTGAGACCGTTGAGGATGCACTTCAGGGAGCCAGGGATATCATTGCAGAGTGGGTGAACGAGAACCAGCGGGCCAGAAAAACAGTCCGCCACCATTTTGACCGCAGTGGGGTGATTTCGTCTAAGATGTTAAAAGGTAAGGAGGAGGATGGAGTCAAATACAAGGATTATTTTGAATTTAGCGAGCCCTTGAAACGGTGTCCGGGACACAGGATTCTTGCCATGCGACGGGGAGAACAGGAGGGATTCCTGAAGCTTTCTGTTGAACCGGAAAGCAGCCGGGTAGTCGACTCCCTGGAGGAGCAGTTTGTAAAAAGTCCCTCTGAAGTGGGTCGGCAGGTATCGGAGGCAGTGAAGGATTCCTACAAAAGACTGATGCTTCCTTCCATCGAAAATGAATACAAGGCGCTCTACAAAGAGAAAGCTGACCAGGAAGCCATTCGGGTATTTGCTGATAATCTACGGCAACTGTTGCTGGCCTCACCGCTTGGACAAAAACGCGTTCTGGCCCTGGATCCGGGCTTCAGGTCAGGTTGCAAACTGGTCTGCCTGGATGAACAGGGGAACCTGCTTCACAATGAGACCATTTTTCCACATCCGCCACAGTCCGACCGGGCAGGTTCCACCAGGAAAGTTTCATCACTGGTGCAGCAATATAAAACAGAGGCCATCGCCATTGGCAACGGAACTGCCAGCAGGGAGACGGAGCGATTTATCCGGCTTATCCGGTTTCCGCATGATATTGAGGTTTATGTGGTCAACGAGTCAGGTGCTTCCATCTATTCAGCATCAAAAATTGCCCGGGATGAGTTTCCCGATTATGATGTGACCGTTCGGGGAGCTGTCTCCATTGGAAGGCGTCTGATGGATCCTCTGGCCGAACTGGTAAAGATCGATCCCAAATCAATCGGGGTGGGACAGTACCAGCATGATGTGGACCAGGGCAACCTGAAGGGGAGTCTGGATGAGGTGGTGGAGAGTTGTGTCAACATGGTAGGGGTGAATGT
>JBDLIX010000018.1:0-49550 GCA_039714655.1 Bacteroidota bacterium | reverse complement strand
AAAGAATTGCTACTGCCGCAGAACATTCTGCGACCCGCAATAGCTGCTGAGATCCTACCTTACCGGAGCAATTCAAGACGGCTGGCATCCAGCCTGAGGAAGATGAACAGGAACATGGTAAAAGCCCAGAGGGAGGATCCTCCGTAACTGAAAAAAGGCAAAGGAATCCCGATCACAGGTAGCAGACCGATGGTCATGCCAATATTGATCAGAAAGTGGGTAAAAAGAATAGATATAAACCCGTAACCGAAAATCCTGCTGAAAGATGAACGTTGTCTCTCTGCCATAATAATCATCCTTAGAAGGAATCCAATATAAAGCAGAATGACGAAGGTTGTGCCCAGGAATCCCCACTCCTCACCTACGGTACAGAATATAAAATCGGTACTCTGTTCTGGCACAAAATGGAGTTTGGTCTGGGTCCCATTCAGGTATCCTTTACCGGAGAATCCACCCGAACCGATGGCGATTTTAGACTGGTTCACATTGTATCCAACACCCTGTGGGTCATCTTCCAGTCCCAATGTTACATAGATCCTGTGTTGCTGATGGGGTTTCAGGATGTTATTCATGGCATAGTCTACCATGATCGTAAAGGCGATCGCGATCATTACACCTGCCAGAATCTTCATATGTGCGTATTCTCTTGTTTGTAAACCTTTGATAGCCAAGGCTATAGCAATCAGAGTTACGGAGACCAGTCCCAATGTGAATAGGGAGAAACCGGTATCGAACAGTTGATTGATCCCGAAAAGAGCCCCAAACAATCCCGCAGTCCAGGCTAAATTGATGGCTCCCTTCTTAAAAGATCTTGCCACGATCATGTAGATAAGAATGCCTGCAATGATAAGGCTGAACAAAAGGAACGCTTTGTCCATGAGGAGTGTTGCGAAGAAAAGGAATACAAGAGCCGCAAGCATCAGCATGGTATTGGTCGAAAATCCCTCTCTGAACAGGACAAAGACAAAGGCAAAATAGACCAGTACTGAGCCAAGATCTGGTTGCAGCAAGATTAGCAATGGAGGTACCATAATGATTACTCCAGCCTTTATCAGGTGCTGGAATTTCCTCAGGTTATAATTATGAGAGGTCAGTAAATTTGCCAGAGCAAGGGCGGTGATGGGTTTGGCAAACTCAGAGGGTTGAAGCTGGAATCCTCCAATAACGAACCAGCTTTTGGCACCATTGATCTCTTTCCCGAACACCAGGACCCCCATGAGAACCACAATGAGTGCTGCATAAAGGAAATAGGAAAAATAGATGTAAAACTTTGCATCAAGTACAAGAAGTAATACCGCAAGCAAGATGGAGGCTCCGATCCAGAGCATCTGTTTCCCGAATCGTTGTGAAAGGTCGAATATACCGCTATCAGCTTCCATAATGTTGGCCGAATAGATATTCATCCATCCAAATGTCAGCATCACCAACCATAATAGAATGGAGATCCAGTCGAGATTGGCGAATATATTATTCCTGCGTACCATCATTCGTTGTGTTTACAGCTCGTGTTGTATCGGGTACCTGCGACTCAATGGATGTCGTATCTTCTCTGGTGGTTTTCACAACCGGCTTTATTAGTTGCATCACCCAGTTCTCATACCAGGTTCGTTTTACTTCACCTGTAAGGTATTTTTCAATCATCAGACTTGCAATGGGTGCAGCATAGGTGGTGCCAAATCCCTGGTTTTCAACATAAACGGCAATGGCAATCTGTGGATTTTCTTTGGGGGCAAATGCGATAAAAATAGAGTGATCGTTTCCATGCGGATTTTCAGCAGTACCTGTTTTTCCGCATACTGTGATACCCTGAATTTTTGCATTACGAGCAGTAGAACCGGCACCTCCGTTGATCACCAGGTCCATGCCATCTACAATTGGTCCATAGTTGGCCGTATCAATGGATGTAAAATGTTTTTCAGTAAATGATGGATTGATGGCATCTCCATCTTCTATCTCTTTTACCAGATGGGGGGTAATAAAGTATCCCCGGTTGGCAATGGAGGCAGTCATATTGGCCATCTGGATGGGAGTAATTAGCAGTTCGCCCTGACCAATGGCAAGTGAACGAATGGTAAGGTAATTCCAATGACCCTCTCCATAGATCCTGTTGTAATAGCCCGATTCCGGTATATTACCATTCAGTTCATTGGTCAGTTCAATGCCCAGCGGAGTTGCAAAACCCAGTGAAAGCAGGTGCCGTCGCCAGTTGTCATATGCATTGGCTGTATTGTTGAACTTCACATCCATGAGAATGCTTTTCAATACGTTGATGAAATATGTGTTACATGAGTTCTGGATAGCTTCAATAAGATTCAACGGAGTGTCGTGCAAATGACACCCGGTATGGATACTTCCCACGTAAAATCCATAGAAACAGTTGTGTTCGGTGGATATTGAAATAACCTTCTCCTGGAGCCCGATGAGCGCCATGATTGTCTTGAAGGTAGAACCAGGGGGATATCGTGCCATCAGAGCGCGGTTGAACAAAGGCTTCAGTGTATCCGCGGCCAGATTCCCATACTGAGTGCTCAGGTTCCTGCCCACCAGCAGATCAGGGGAAAAGCTGGGGGCACTCACCAGCGACAAAACTTCACCTGTGGATGGTTCCAATGCTACGATACTTCCCACATAGGGGGCCATTAGTTTTTCACCATATTCCTGGAGTTCTGCATCCAATGTGACGGTCAGGTTGTTACCCACCTCTACCGGAACATCAAGTCTGCCACCCTGGTAGGATTCAATTGTTTGATTATGTACATCTTTCAGGAATATATTCTTCCCTTTTTGTCCGCGTAACTCAGATTCATAGGCTTTTTCAACTCCTGAAACTCCAATGTAATCTCCCAACTGGTAATATGGATTCTTGTCAAGGATTTGCTGATCCACTTCCCCCACATAACCCAGGGCATGGGAGGCAATGGGTCTGGTATATTTTCTCAGAGTACGGGTTTGTACATAAAAACCCGGATATTGGTACATCTTCTCCTGAAGCAGGGCTGCATTTTCGTAGTTGACCTGTTTCATAAAGACGGAAGGGACCCTGTATGAATATGTCCGGGCAGTATGAAGCCGTTCTTTTATTCCTTCCCTGGTGATATCCAGGATTCGACTCAATTCAGTGGTGTCGAATGGTTCCAGAAGCCGGGGAGTTACCATAATATCATAAGCAGCCTGGTTGAAAACCATGATTTCGCCGTTGCGATCAAAGATCAATCCCCTGGCAGGGTAGATGGTCCTGACACTCTGGGCATTGCTAAGGGCATATTGCTCATAGGATTTGTCAAGTACCTGTAGTTGAAACAGACGGATAATAAAAACCAGCCCCACCAGAATGATAGCAACTGAAAAAACATACCTTCTGTCGGTAAACTGGTTCATTAGTAATTATCAATCTATTTCCGGAATACAAAATATTGGCTCAGTACAATGGTTGAGGCTGACAGGATTGAACTCAGGATCACCCTGAGCAAGGTACTTAAAAAATCTTTCAACTGGAATACCTCCAGGTAGAAGAGGGTGAAGTGGTGGATCACAACGATGATCAGGGTATACTTCAGGAACCAGGCGAAACCATAATAGTGAATTCGGGGGAAAGTCTCTGGTTCATACCCGCCACGTGGAGCAAGCAGGTTGAGCAGGTATGGCCTGACAAATGCCACAAGAACGGTGGCGGCTGTATGCATGCCAGGAGTGTTTTCAAAGATATCAATACCCATACCCAGTAAAAATCCTAAAAGCAGTTGCGTCCAACGCGGAGTTTCAAAGGGCATGAGGAGGATAAACAAAAGATAGATGTATGGGACCATAAAGCCATTGATCATCACATTGTCCATAACCAAAACCTGGAATAGGACCACCACAAGGAAACGGATAATATTTCTGGTTATGAGATACATTATCTTGTCTGATCCTCCAAATTTAGTTGTTCCTCCTGCCTGTAATTTCGTATCACATTCACATGAAACAGGCTCTGAAAATCGGTTGAAAGCTCTACCTTGATATCATAGAAATTTCCTTTTTCCAAAGAGAAGGATTCAATCTTACCCACCATGATACCTTCGGGGAAAATGGAAGAGAATCCACTTGTTAGAATGGTATCACCTTCAAGGATATTTACGTGGAAAGGGATTTCTGTGAGAATGGCTTGCTGTGGTGACACTCCCTCCCATTGAAGAATGCCAGCATAGTTGTTGGATCTGATCTTAACGCTTATTCTGAAATCCCTGTTGATGACAGGGATTACTGTAGCAAAGTTATGGGAGCTTTCAAGTACTATACCCACCAGACCCTGATCAGATATAACCCCCATGTCTCTGAATACTCCATGTTTTTTCCCCTTATCCAGGGTGATATAGTTGTATTGCTTAAATACACTGTTATGCACGATTCGGGAAGGCACATAATAATAGTGAAATGGCGATTGGAAATCACTAATAACTGTGGCACTGTCCATGAGCATGGAGATCTGGTCCAGCTTGTTCCTCAGTTCCAGGTTTTCGTAAGCAAGTTGCTGATTCGCCTCTTGCAAAGAAAAATACTCTCTGGCGCCATCCACTTTGCTGAAAAGATAACCGGTAGCCTGCCGGTTCAATCCCACAAATTTTGATCTTTGAAAGCTGCTGCTCTGGACAATAAAGCCAATAGCAATTATTTCTAGCAGGAGAAACAACAGGAGGTTGGAGTACTTCTGAATAAACCTGAGTAGCGTCCTCATAATCTAATATGCAATCCCGTTTCTAACGCATAAGGAAGGGGTACTTATCCACGTTCCTGAGTGCAATTCCTGTTCCACGGGCTACTGCCTGTAATGGATCTTCAGCCACATGGAAGGGAATGGATATCTTTTCTGCCAGCCTTCTGTCGAGTCCCCTTAGCAATCCGCCACCACCTGCAAGATATATCCCTTTGGACACAATATCGGCATAAAGTTCCGGTGGAGTTTGTTCCAGTACTGATAGAATGGCAGTTTCAATTTTCGAAATTGATTTATCGAGGCAGTGTCCTATCTCCTGGTAAGAGATAGGGATCTCTATGGGCAGGGCAGTCATCAGGTTGGGTCCCCTTACATAGAAATCCTGCGGAGGCTCATCCAGTTCAGGAAGGGCTGATCCCACCTGGAATTTAATCTCCTCAGCTGTGCGTTCCCCAACCTTAATGTTGTGCTGGTGCCTCATATAAGTCTGAATGTCACTGGTGAAACCGTCTCCGGCTACACGGATAGACTGATTGCAAACAATGCCACCCAGGGCAATCACTGCAATCTCGGTGGTACCCCCGCCAATATCCACTACCATACATCCTTCCGGGGCCTCCACATCCAGACCGATACCGATGGCCGCAGCCATGGGCTCAAATATCATATATACATCCCTGCCTCCTGCATGCTCTGATGAATCCCGGACTGCCCGGCGCTCCACCTCTGTGCTACCCGAGGGAATACATACCACCATTTTCAGGGAAGGAGTAAACCACCTGCGTTTCGTGTTAATCATCTTGATCATTCCCCTGATCATCAATTCAGCAGCCTGGAAATCAGCAATAACTCCATCCCGCAAGGGACGAACGGTTTTGATATCCTCATGGGTTTTGCCGTGCATCTGTCTGGCCTTCTCTCCAATGGCTACAAGTTTCCCTGTATGCCGTTCGATGGCTACAATAGAAGGCTCATTTACCACCACCTTTTCATTGTGAATGATGATCGTGTTTGCAGTGCCCAGATCTATGGCAAGTTCCTGCTGGAATGAAAATATTCCCATTTAATTAAATTGTTAAATTGTCAATGCTTAAAATGTCTTATGCCTGTAAAAACCATGGACATACCATGGGTATTACAGAAATCGATGGATTCCTGGTCACGCACCGATCCTCCTGGTTGAACGACTGCGGTTATGCCTGCTTCTCCAGCTATTTCCACACTGTCGGCAAACGGGAAAAATGCATCGGAAGCCATCACTGCACCTTTCAGGTCAAATTCGAAATGGACCGCTTTTTCAATGCTTTGTTTCAAGGCATCCACCCTTGAAGTCTGTCCCACTCCCGAAGCTACCAGTTGTTTTCCTTTGGCCAGTACAATGGCATTGGATTTGGTATGCTTCACAATTTTGTTTGCAAAAATCAAATCTGCCAGCTGTTCCGGCGAAGCTTCTCTGGTGGTTGCCGTTTTCATATGAGCTTCAGATTCTGTGGATTGGTCACGCTCCTGCAGGATCACACCATTCAGGGTAGTACGAATGATTTTACCACTCATTTTGTTGTTTCGTTGTAGTAAAATGATCCTGTTTTTCTTCTGTTTCAGTACCTGAAGGGCATCTTCATCATAACGCGGCGCAATTACTACTTCGAAAAAGATCTTGTTCATCTCTTCGGCCGTTTCCATATCGATGCTCCTGTTGGTGATCAATACACCTCCGAAGGCAGAGACAGGATCTCCGGCCAGGGCTGCACTCCAGGCATCTGCCAGACGATCCCGGGTGGCAAGTCCACAGGCATTGTTGTGTTTCAGGATCGCAAATGTGGTCTCTTCAAATTCGTTGATCAGTCCCACCGCCGCATCAATGTCCAGAAGGTTGTTGTAAGAGATCTCTTTTCCATGCAACTGCTCAAACATTTCATCGAGGCTTCCATAGAAAATACCCTCCTGGTGCGGATTCTCACCATACCTGAGTTTTTTGGCTTGCCTTTCGCTCACCTTCAGCGCACTCTTTTTCTCCCCGTCAAAATATTTGAAAATCTCTGAATCATAGTGGGAGGAAACATTGAAAGCGTCTCCCGCATATTCTCTTCTAGTCTCCAGCGAAGTCTCACCCTTTCCCGATTCAAGGAGAGAAAGCAGGGGATCGTATCGGTCCTGGGATGCCACTACAAGAACATCCTTGTAATTTTTTGCAGCAGCCCGTATGAGGGAAATGCCACCGATATCAATCTTTTCAATGATCTCCTGGTCAGGGGCACCCGATTTTACAGTATCCTCAAAGGGGTAAAGGTCAACGATTACAAGATCAATCTGAGGGATCTGGTATTCGGATAGCTGGGCAAGGTCATCCTGGTTTTCACGGCGAGCCAGGATTCCTCCAAAAACTTTGGGATGCAATGTTTTAACCCTGCCACCCAGAATAGATGGATAGGTAGTGAGATCCTCAACCGCTGTGACTGGTATTCCAAGATCCCTGATAAACTTCTGGGTTCCTCCAGTCGAATATAAGGAGATTCCCAGATGATGCAGCTTTTTCACAATCCTGTCAAGACCTTCTTTTGAGTAAACTGATACGAGTGCACTGGAGATTTGTTTCTGGGAGGCCATTGGTTTTTTTAGATATATCTGCCTATTTTTATATTACTTTGCAAAAGAAGCAGTTTCCGCTGACATTACGAAACAGAACGACAACAATTTATTAATGGAGGCAACAATTTATCAATGGTTATCATTCGGTTGATCTGGGAGAGTCTTGGTATGGCCATTCAGGCAGTTTCAGTGAACCGCCTGCGGGCTACGTTGTCCCTGCTTGGTATCACCATTGGCATCTTTGCTATTATTGCTGTATTTACCATTGTTGACTCACTGGAGACCAATATACGTGAGAGTATAAATACCCTGGGAAGTGATATTGTATATGTTCAAAAATGGCCATGGGCGCCTGAGGACGGAGAGGAGTGGGCCTGGTGGAAATATATGAACAGGCCCCTGCCTTCCTTTGATGAATATGAATACCTCAGGGAGAAAAGCCGGACCGCTGAGGAAATTAGTTTTGTTTCTGCTGTGGCGCGAAGGATCGAATATGGCAATAACAATGTGGATGGAGCCTATCTTTTTGGTGTTTCCGAGGGATTCCAGGAGATACGTTCCTTTGAACTGGAAAGGGGCAGGTATTTCAGTCCTCTGGAAGGCAATGCAGGAAGGAATGTGGTGGTCATCGGAGCTAAGATTTCCAAAGATCTGTTCCAGGGGGCCAATCCCGTTGGTAAATATGTAAAAATGTTTGGAAGGAAAGTGATGGTAATAGGTGTGTTAGAGAAGGAGGGGAAGGGTTCATTTGACATATTTAACCTGGATGAAGTGGCCATCCTTCCCATCCAATACTACAAGGGATTTGTGGATATCCGAAGTGAGATGGCAGGACCTGATATCTGGGTGAAAGCCAGGCGCAATGTAGATGTCCGGGAAATGACCTTTGAAATCCGGCAATTATTACGATCATACCGTAGACTGAAGCCCTCGGAAGAAGACAGTTTTGCCCTGAATCAGACCAGTATCATCGATAATCAGCTGGATCAATTCTTTTCAGTGCTGAAAATCGCAGGATTCTTTATTGGAATCTTCTCCATCATTGTGGGAGGATTCGGGATCGCCAATATCATGTTTGTTTCGGTAAAGGAGCGCACACATATTATTGGAATTCAGAAGGCCCTGGGAGCTAAAAAGTACTTTATCCTTCTGCAGTTTCTGTTCGAATCGGTGATGCTTTCAATAGCCGGCGGAATTATTGGACTCTTGATTATCTTTCTGGGGTCGGCAATTATCACACTGACCAGTGATTTTTCAGTCTATCTTACCATAAATAACATCCTGCTGGGCATTGGGATCTCCAGTACTATTGGCCTTATCAGTGGTATTTTTCCTGCATGGCAGGGTGCAAGAATGGATCCGGTGGTAGCCATCAATACCACGTTTTAATTCTCCCCCCTTCAAATGAACACACCGTAGAGCATCCTTCCCACAAGGAAGTAGATGAACAATCCCATGATATCGTTCATGGTTGTGATGAAAGGCCCGGTGGCCAGTGCAGGATCAAACTTCATCCTGTTTAACAGAAGCGGAATCAGCGTTCCGAAAAGTGCTGCAAAAATAATTACCACAAACAGTGAGGAGCTAACGGTGAAGGTGAGGGCCAGATTTTTACTGATAAAGAAGTTATACAGAAAAAGCAGGCCGGAAAGGATCAGGCCATTGAGTAATGCCACTAAAAATTCTTTAACCAGTTTGTGGAACGTGCTCTCCAGACCCAGGCTGTTGCTGGCAATTCCCTGGACGATAATGGCCGATGATTGGATTCCCACATTTCCAGCCATTGCAGCAATGAGTGGAATGAAAAACGCCATTTCAGGATTGATCTTGATATCTTCCTCAAAGCGACCAATGACTGCCGCCACCACAATTCCTCCCAGCAAACCAATGATCAGCCATGGAAGTCGTGCTCTGGAAAGTCTTGAAGGAGAGTCAGTAGTCTCCACATCGGTGGTGATACCCGAGGCCATCTGGTAATCTTTTTCTGCTTCATCCCTTATTACATCCACCACGTCATCAATGGTGATCCGCCCCATTAATCTACCGACAGAATCGGCAACAGGCAGAACAATCAGGTCATATTTCTCCATGATCTGAGCCACCTCTTCAGAGGGGGTATCGGTCTGCACCGATCTCACTTCAGCATCAAAAATGTCCTTGATCTGGGTTGATGCACTGGCCAGCAACAACGATTTGAGAGAAAGGATTCCCAGGAGCACATTCTCATCGCTTACGACGTATATGTAGTAGATCTCATCCAGGTCCTGGGCCTGTTTTCGCATCTCTCTAATGCAGGTGGCTACTCCCCAGTTTTCATTGACCCTGATCAACTCTTTGGCCATCAGTCCACCTGCAGTATCTTCGTCATAACTGAGAAGATCGACAATATCACCTGCCTGTTCCACATCATCAATATGGAGCAACACTTCCTGTTTCTTCTCTTCAGTGAGGTCGCCGATCACATCAGCGGCATCATCGGAGTCCATATGGTCGATGAACTGACTGGCAATTACGTCCGATGGCAGTGCTTCGAGGAATTTTTCACGGTCATCTTCTTCCAGCTCCACCAAAACATCAGAGGCTTTCTCAGGATCAAGCAGGAGGTAGAGGTATTGGGCTTCGTCGATGGAGAGACCTTCATATATTTCGGCAATATCGGCCGGATGCAAAGCTTCCAGTTTCTCCAAAGCTGCTCTGTCATCCTTCACTTCAATGACGGACCTCAGTTCGCTTAAATATTCACGGGTCAGTTTAACACTCATGGCCTTATGGTTTTAAGAATTACCAAGCCTGTTTGTCGTTTGCTGCGATTCAACCCAGCGGGTCAATTCGATGAACTCAGGAACGCCCAGTTGTTCAGGTCGTTTCGAAAGGAGTTCAAAATTGCTGTCCAAATTTAGTAAAATAGATTTTAACGAGTTCCTGATCATTTTCCTACGCTGATTAAATGTGCTTTTTACCACCAGGAAAAAGAGTTTCTCGTCACATGGAAGGCTGATGGTGCTGTTCCGGGTAAGTCTGATTACACCAGAGGTAACTTTGGGCGGGGGAAAAAAGGAGCCTGGCTTAACCGTAAACAGATACTGAATATCAAAATATGCCTGGAGCAATACACTCAGAATGCCATACTCCCTGGATCCCGGGGGTGATGCAATCCGGTTTGCAACCTCTTTCTGGAGCATACAAATGACAGAGGGAATGCGCTGCCGGTATTCCAATACCCGGAAAAAAATCTGACTGGAGATATTATATGGAAAGTTTCCGATCACATGGAATGGATCGCTGGTGTAAGCATCTATGTTTAGTTTCAGGAAGTCCTCTTCAATAAGGCGTTTCTCAAGGCTGGGCCATCTGTTTTTCAGGTGGATAATCGATTCCGGATCTATCTCTACAGGCAGTAATTGAATATCCCTTTCAAGCAGTGGTCCGGTCAGCACTCCGGTACCCGGACCAATCTCAATAACAGTATCACCAGGCTTTGTAGAGAGTGCACTGACAATCCGTTCTGCGATGGTGGGATCGGTCAGGAAATGTTGTCCGAGATATTTTTTGGGACGTACCATGGGTATCCAAAGTTAAAAGGATTTAGGTATTTTTGGAATTGAATAATACAAATGATATGATCAGATTAAAGAATCCTTATGCAGAATATAAGGAATACAACTGTTTTGGGTGCAGTCCCACGAACCCTTTAGGATTGAAAATGGAATTCTATGAGGAAGGAGATGAAATAGTGAGCAGCTGGGTTCCGGGGATTAATTACCAGGGATTCCATGATATTCTTCATGGTGGGATCCAGGCCACCATGATGGATGAGATTGCCAGCTGGGTTGTCTTTATGAAGCTGGATACCGCCGGAGTAACCTATACCTTGAAGACCCGCTACCGGAAGCCGGTACGCATTTCAAGAGGTTCTATCACACTCAGGGCAAAACTGGCTAAGCAACAGCGAAGCATTGCAACCATTGAAGTCATTTTATTGGATGGTGATGGCAACAAATGTTCCAATGGTCTGGTGGATTATTTTGTGCTGCCCCGGTTAAAAGCTGAAAAGGAGATGCATTTTCCCGGGAAGGAAGCATTTTACTTATCATGAGAGGAGAATTGCATGAAATACAATTTTGATAAGGTAATAGACAGAAAAGGTACTGATAGTGTAAAATATGACCTGAATGGCCCCATGTTCAGAAATGAAGATGTTCTTCCCATGTGGGTGGCCGATATGGACTTTGAGGTTGCCGATTTTATACGGAATGCAATCAAAGAGCGGGTCAACCATCCGATCTATGGTTACACCTACCGGCCAAAACGGTTTTATGAAGCCCTTGCCTCATGGAGCTATCGGAGACATGGTTGGGAGATCAAAGCCAATACCATCAATTTCAGTCCGGGGATTGTGCCGGCATTAAACCTTTGTGTCATGGGAATGACAGAACCCGGTGATAAGATTGTGGTTCAACCACCTGTATATTTCCCATTTTTTTCTGCCGTAACGAACCATAACAGAGAGCTGTTATATAACCAGTTGGCGGAGCATAACGGGAAATACGAAATGGATTTTGAACACCTTGAAGAGCAGTTCAGGAAAGGGGTGAAAATGTTTTTTTTCTGTCATCCCCACAACCCGGTGGGAAGGGTATGGAGCAGGGAAGAGTTGGAGCGACTGGCAAACCTTTGTATTCGTTACAATGTGCTCGTCATTAGTGATGAAGTTCACTCAGACCTGATCCTTTTCGGAAACAGGCACATTCCCCTGGCATCCCTGGGCAGGGAGATCGCTGATCTTTGTGTTACCTGTGTTGCCCCCAGCAAGACCTTTAACCTGGCTGGTCTCTACACTTCAGCGGTCATCATTTCCAATCCCGATTTGTATAAGAAGTACGAAAGGATCCTGGATGTAGTCCATGTGGGGGGAGGTACTCTTTTTGGACAGGTAGCCATGGAGGCGGCTTACACGCATGGTGATGATTGGCTTAATCAGCTGATTGTTTACCTGGAACAGAACTTTCAAACAGCAACCAGCCTCTTGGAATCCTCCATTCCGGAGATCACAATTTCTCCCCTGCAAGCTACCTACCTGACCTGGCTTGATTTCTCCTTTCTGGGGTTGAACGATACAGAACTTAAGGAGTTTATCATCCATAAGGCCGGTCTTGGTCTGAATGATGGACCCATGTTCGGCCCTGGCGGAGAGCAGCATCAAAGGTTGAACATTGCCACCCCTTCCAAGGTGCTGAAGGAGGGAATCGGTCGATTGGTGGAGGCAGTGCAGATTGTCAGGTAACCTGCCCCAGGAGGCATTATTTTCATGATTTCCTATGTTGTCAGTAGAAACACGGCGATTAGCGACATTATGTCATGTTAATTTCCGGTTAACATGACATAATGACATGTATCATGGCTTGGCATACGCTTTGACATAGAGTAGTCATCGTATGAAATTAATTACAAACAAAAAATTATAGGAGGATTTAAAATGTTAGCAAGATTCAACAGAGGTTATGTTCCCGCATATTGGGATGATTTTTTCAATGACAAATTTTTCAACAACTATTATACAGCTACCAACAAGGGGACATCCCCTGCAGTAAATGTTGTTGAGGAGGAGAATGAGTTCAGGATCGATATGGCTGTACCTGGGTTATCGAAGGGTGATTTCAGGATTGAGCTGGAAAATGAAGTACTCACCATCTCTTCTGAAGATAAGGAGAAGAAAGATGACAAAGGGCACAGCTACATGCGCCGGGAGTTTAGTTACAGTACATTCAAGAGAAGTTTTCAGCTTCCCGAATCCGTAGATATGGATAATATTAAGGCCAGCCATGAGGCAGGGATCCTTACCATCCAGCTTCCCAAAAAGGAAGAAATGGTTGAGAAAGCTCCAAAGAAAATAGAGATTAGTTAGAGAGAGTTTGTGAAGTTGGTTAGTTTGAGAAAGGCAGGGATCACTTATGGTTCCTGCCTTTTACATTGGTGAAACCGGCTTATTTGAAAAAGGAGTGTTTATAACCTCGATTTGATTTGTGCCGTTTCTGTCTCAAATCCAGGTTTTTCTAACAGGGCAAACATATTCTTCTTGTAGGCTTCAACACCAGGTTGATTGAAGGGATTGATCCCCAGCATATATCCGCTTATACCGCAGGCATTTTCAAAAAAGTAGAGCAATTGCCCCAGGTAAAATGCATTGAGTTTGGGTAGGGAGATTCTGATGTTGGGCACACCTCCATCCAGGTGGGCCAGAATGGTACCCAGTTCAGCCATTTTGTTTACATGGTCGATATTCTTTGTGGCGAGATAGTTGAGCTGGTCCAGGTTGGCTGCATCGCGGGGAATTGTCATTTGATGCGCAGTCTGCTCTACACTGATCACCGTTTCGAAAAGTATCCGTTCCCCCTCCTGGATGTATTGTCCCATGGAATGCAGGTCCGTTGAATTGTCAACCGAAGCAGGATAAATCCCTTTTCCCTCCTTCCCTTCACTCTCACCGAATAACTGTTTCCACCATTCAGACAGATAATGAAGCTTGTTGTGGTAATTTACCAGGATCTCAATTTTTTTCCCCGACCTGTAAAGGGCATTGCGTGTGGCTGCATAGATGGTCGCAGGATTTTCTTCAAAGGGTATGCCCGGATCACAACGTTTACTCATCTCTCTGGCTCCTTGCACCAGCTGACGAATGTCTACTCCACAAATAGCCAAAGGGATCAATCCGACCGGAGTGAATATTGAAAATCTGCCACCCACATCATCGGGGATCACAAAACTCCTGTATCCCTCTTTATCGGCCAATTGCCTTAATGCTCCCTTGCTTGAATCTGTGACTGCAATGATCCTTTCTCCGGCTTCCGCTTTTCCGACTTTTTCAACAAGATGGTCCTTCAGAATACGAAAGGCAATGGCAGGTTCGGTGGTGGTGCCAGATTTGGAGATTACCACAATGGTATAATTGTAATCGTCGAGCAAATCCAGCATTTCATGCATATAGTCTTCACCGATATTATGTCCGGCGAAAAGCATATGTGGTGCTTTCTGTTGTCTGTTCAGATGAGCGAAATTGTGTGCCAGTGCATCATTTACAGCACGGGCTCCCAGGTAAGATCCGCCGATTCCGACTACCACAAGCAGTTCGGTTTTCTCTTTGAGTCCGGATACCGCCGAATCTATCTCTGCAAGCTGCTGATCAGTGATAGCCTCAGGTAAATTGAGCCAACCCAGAAAGTCATTTCCATCTCCATCTCCATTGTAAAGCATTTTTTGCGCAGTGGCTGTCTCGTTAGCCAGGTTTTTGATCTCATGGGCCGAAATGAAGTCATATACCCGTGAAATATCCAGTTTGATTCTTTCCATGACTCAAAAGTAAGTAAAAAACTTGTTTGAAACTCCACTTGATTCATGTCCCTTTTTTGGGTTACTTATGCCTCAAACTCACCAATATGACTGAAATTGAAAAATTGGACAGGATTGCCATTGATGTCAGGTCCCACAAATTGCTCAAGCTGCTGCTTCAGGAAAATCCCGAATTGGAGAAGATTCTGCGAAACTCTAAAAATGAAACTGAAGTTGTTGTGGGGGTGAGGGAGTGGATCGAGAAGAGCCTGAAAGACCGGCAGGATGCCTTCAGGTTCTATCATGCGCGACACTCTACAAGGGAGTTGTTCGACAAACTGGAATGGCGTGATTATGCCATCATCAGGATCCTGGACTATATCGACCATGCGGGAAAAGAGTATGCCGACCTGAATCTCAGGGGTGAAATTGCTGTAAGTAATCCACTCCGGTTAATATGGCTTGCAGTGAATAAGGGAACCGGTGGAGCCAAACCCGATTTTTTCATGGACATGATCATGCTTTTTCGGCAGCTCAGGGGGGATAGCAAGCAGCAGGCTTTTTCCGCAGACCGTGTGAACTCCTGGATGGATCGTTATCCTGCCGGACTTGACCCGCGAATTGTGCAGGTAAGGGAGGAGAACAAACAGCGGATCATTGAAATCCTGATGCAACTTATTGACCAGGGAGAGGTAAAAAGCTCCAGGTACTTTTTTGAACCAAATCTGACCAAAGCCCAAAAGCTTGATAAAATGCAGCGATGGTGGGAAGATTACAGGTTCCATCTTCGTTTTGCTGTCAGAACCCCTGAACTTTTGAATAGAATGGTGGACAACTCATTGGATCCGGATACCATGAAGGTCTTGAAGGATGCTGAAGATGCCGGAATACCTTTTTTTGTGAATCCATACTACCTCTCACTCCTTCATGTGAGGGTCCCATATTTTGCGGTGGGAGCCGATCTGGCCATTCGTCATTACATCCTCTATAGCAAACAGCTTGTGAAGGAGTTCGGGAATATTGTTGCCTGGGAAAAGGAGGATCAGGTAGAACCTGGAAAACCTAATGCTGCCGGATGGCTGTTGCCGGAAGGGCATAACATCCATCGCCGTTATCCTGAGGTGGCTATTCTGATTCCTGATACCATGGGCCGGGCCTGTGGTGGATTGTGTTCCTCATGTCAGCGGATGTATGACTTCCAGGGAGGCCGTCTCAATTTCAACCTGGATCAACTTGTTCCAGGAGAAAAGTGGCGTGATAAGCTAAAGAAGCTGATGTCCTATTTTGAGGAGGATGGTCAACTTAGGGATATCCTTATTACAGGAGGAGATGGTTTAATGAGCTCGGACCAATCCCTGAAGAATTTGCTGGACGAGATCTATGAAATGGCGGTACGGAAGGTGAAGAGAAATGAATCTTTGCCCGAAGGGGAAAAGCTTGCCGAGTTGGTAAGGCTTAGAATTGGTTCTCGCCTGCCCGTATACCTGCCACAGCGAATCTCACTGAACCTTGTGAAGATCCTGAAGGATTTTAAGGAGAAAGCATTAAAAGTGGGGATCAGACAATTTGTTTTACAAACACATTTTGAATCGCCTATGGAGGTAACACCAGAGTCATCCATAGCCATTCAAAGACTCATTGCTGCCGGATGGACAGTCACCAACCAACAGGTATTTACTACAGCTGCCTCACGTCGGGGGCATTCGGCAAAACTCCGAAAAGTGTTGAATGATATCGGTGTACTTCCATATTATACTTTTACTGTGAAGGGGTATATGGAAAATAATGCCGGATTCGCTCCCAATGCCAGGGTGGTCCAGGAACAGCTGGAGGAGAAGGTAGCCGGAAAGATCGAAGAAAAGTATTACGATGAAATTCGCAAATTCCCGGAAGAGGCTAACATGATGGTGGAGAATATTGAGGCCCTGCGCCGTTTTGCCGGCCTTCCATTCCTGGCCACAGACCGCAATGTCCTGAACCTTCCAGGTGTTGGTAAAAGCATGACATTCAGGATGATTGGCATCACACGATATGGTCGTCGAATCCTTGAGTTTGACCATGATCAAACCCGCCGTCATAGCCCCATTATTCATAAATTGGGTAAAGTGATCATCATTGAGTCCAAATCGATCCATGAGTATCTCATGCAGTTGGAGGAACTGGGTGAGGATCGTGAGGATTACGATGGATTGTATGGATATTCTCTCGGTCAGACCGAACACCGCATTTCAGTGTATGATTATCCGGAATATGAATTCCAGGCCACAGAGGTCATGACCAACCTGGAAGTGTGACTCCTCTTATTCTTAATATGGCTATATTCACACGGGATAACTGTTTTTATCTGAAAACATTCTATCACACTTGTTAAATCTATTGTTCTCATGAAGTCACTTCAACAAATTGTTACAGTGATCCTTTTTTTACTTTTCCTGGTACCTCTCCAGGCACAGAGGAGGGGATTGAAATCTATCAATGAACATGATTTGAAGATGCACATGCTGTTTCTTGCTTCCGATGAGCTTGAAGGCAGGAATACCGGGGAGAGAGGATTAAACATTGCGGCAAAGTACCTGGCGGTTCAGGCGGAGCAGTTGGGTTTGAAGCCTGCCGATCCTGAGGATGGATTTTTCCAGCCCTATATCATTCAGGAAAAGGGTTATGATTTGAGGAACAGCCATGTAACCATTACAAGTTCCACAATGAATCCCGTGGTCAATAACAGATCCTTTTATATATTCCCGCCCCCTGAAGGGAATCAAAACATTATTGAAGGAGAAGTGGTGTTCGCAGGTTACGGGATCAATGATGAGGCGCATGAATACAATGATTTTGCGAACATAGATATTAAGGACAAGGTGGTTCTGATCATGAACCGGGCGCCCATGAATGAGGAGGGTACCGAGATGCTGTTTGACAATGACAAATGGAGCGGGATGCAGAATTTCCAATATAAAATGCAGTATATCTACTCCCAGCAGCCCCAAGCGGTTCTGTTGGCATTTGATCCGAAGTCAGGCATTCAATCCATTGAAGATCTGAATCCCGGGATTGCCAATTACCTGAGCAAATCCAGAAGCCTGAAAGGGGAAGAGAGCGACATACCGATGGAAGGAACGCAGCCAAAGATGGTTCTGATCCACAGCAGTGTAGCCGATCAACTGATGGAGAGTTCCGGGAAGTCACTGAAAGAGCTGCAACAGGAAATTGACAGGAATCTCACTCCCCAATCCTTTCATATGGAGGGTACAACTATCAAAATCGAACTGAATATGGAAGCCACTGATCTGAAGGTGTCCAATGTATTTGGCATGATTGAAGGGAGTGATCCTGTTTTAAAGGATGAGGTAGTGATCTATGTGGCCCATTTCGACCATTTGGGTACCGATGGCAAAGAGGGGGTTTTCAACGGGGCGGATGACAATGCCTCAGGTACGGTGGCACTTATTGAGATTGCAGAAGCTTTTATGAATGAGAAGAGGCATCCGAAACGCACTGTTGGGATCCTGTGGGTCTCTGCTGAAGAGGTTGGATTGTTCGGATCACAATATTTTGCTGACCATCCGATGGTCCCTCTGGAGAAGATTGCGGCGGTGATCAACCTTGACATGGTGGGAAGGACCAAAACCAAAGAAGATGCACTGAGCGGCAGGTCGGACCTTACCATCATGGGAGGAGATACGGTGAAAGTGATTGGCGGCAAGCAAAGCAAAGTATTGATGGAGATAAGTGATAAGACGCTGGAAGAGATGAACTTGATTGGGAATTATACTTACAATGACCTGAGCCATCCGGAGCGATATTTTTTCCGGAGTGATCACATCAATTTTGCCAGGAAGAATATCCCGGTCCTTTTTTATTCAACCGGAACCCACCGTGATTATCACATGGTAACCGATGAGGAGGAGTTGATCGATTATGAAAAATTCCTGAAGATGACCCGTTTCTGCTATAAAGTGGGATTCAATGTGAGCCAGTACAGCGATCCCATTGAAGTGGATAACCCCATGTCAGGCTGGGAATAAATCCCTGGCAATAACTCCTAGATCTGGAAAAAACGCTACAGAATTTCCAGGTAGATATTCCTGAACTGCATGGCAGATCCTTCCGATTGAAAAAGAATCGTTCCTTCCGTAGGGGTCATGTTCGTTCCGGTATGCTGTAAAACTCCATTGACGACCACCTCAATATTTCCGTTCAGGGTGGTGATGTCGTAGCTGTTCCACTCTCCCACCGGATTTTCACTTGCATCTTCGAATTTTGGAATGATGGCATACCGTTTCTCTTCGGAAGTGATCATGTAGGTGGAATCCCTGACGGTAACACCAGCACCTTTCCCCATGAGTACCAGATCACCTGCATGCTCATGCATAAGCTGGCATTCAATACAGTGGGGCCATATCATATCTTTTCCCTGCACATGGATCAGTACACCACTGTTGGTAGGTTCTTCGGTCCATCTCCACTCCACATGCAGTTTATAGTTGCTATAGGACTCCTTTGTACGGATATAGCCATGGGGTTTCCCGCTTGTGTTGATCATGCCATCTTCCACCCAGAAGAGATCCCCGGATTCCACATCAGGGCTGCTTACAAAGAAGGTCCAGTTTTCCAGGTCTTCGCCGTTGAATAGCATAACCTTTTTATCAGAACTGCAAGAAAGTACAAAGAGAGAGATTAATAGAAATACGGTGGATTTAATCAGAGTTTTCATGGATTGAGGTTTCATTTAGTGGTTTTTGATTATGAGAATATACATTATTAGTACACTTCTGGAATGAAGGTCTGGTCAGAAAGTGGAGGTCTTACGTATCCTTCCATATTGATGGGGGGGAGGTTTATTTTTTTATGCCTGATCTCCTCATAAGGTATCATGGATAGCAGGTGGTGAATTGTGTTAAGCCTGGCCCTCCGTTTATTATCTGCATTGACCACATACCAGGGGCATATTTTTGTATCAGTATAGGAAAACATCTCATCTTTGGCTTTGCTGTATTCGATCCACCTGCTTCTGGACTCCAGATCCATAGGACTGAATTTCCACCTTTTAAGCGGATCTTCGATCCTTTCCCGGAATCGGTTCTCCTGCTCTTCGTCACTGACCGAAAACCAGTACTTGATGAGAATGATTCCTGAATGGATCAACATCTCTTCAAATCGCGGACAGGAACGAAGAAAGTCCCAATATTCGTCATCTGTACAGAAACCCATTACATGTTCCACCCCTGCCCGGTTATACCAACTACGGTCGAGCAAAACAATCTCACCAGCAGCTGGCAGATGAGAAACATAACGTTGGAAATACCACTGTTTCTTTTCACGTTCAGTAGGCACACCCAGGGCAACCACCTTGCAAATCCTGGGGTTGAGCCGCTGGTTGATTCGTTTGATCACTCCCCCTTTGCCAGCTGCATCACGTCCCTCGAAAATTACCACCACACGTAAGTCCTGAGCTTTCACCCATTCGTGAAGTTTGACCAGTTCCAGTTGCAACCGTTCAAGTTCCTTGAAATAGAATTTTTTACTTAGGCGCACTGATTTTGATTCTGATTGAGATTCGACAGACTTTTTCTGATTAGGTTTTTTGCTCATAACTCCCGGAGGTTTAGGGTAAAATTATGACAAAATTGGTTATGAACAAATGTAACAGCTCATAATGGCTTTCCTCCCTGCTTCCATACAACATAAAAAAGAGACCGTCTCATCAGTCAAATGAGATGGTCTCCAAATGAGTAAATAATTACCAGAAACCTATTTCTGCTTTCTTGCAATATTAGAGTTAGAAGAGGCGACCAGGGAATTGTAGTCATCCTGAACCTTTTGTGCTGCTTCTTCTGATCCTTCCTGGGCAACAAAGGCTTTCCACCATTTTACACCATTAGGACTCTGGCTCCATTCAAGGTCGACAGGACCACCTTGGAGTTCCCAGATGATCACCATGTCATATTTTCCGGTTTCAAACCAGTATTGAACCGGGGTGGGTGTTCCGGCAGAGGCAGCAGCTGATTCGAATTTCTCTATGATCTTCTTTGCCTCTTCGACTTTTCCGGGTTTATAATCCACAACAGTGATGCTGTGCCACGTGACATCATCATATTTTTGTGGTTTTACCTCCTCTGATTGGGCATAAATTGCACTGCCTACAAACAGCACCAATACTAAAACACTTAGCTTTTTCATGGAACTAACTTCATTTCGAATTAATTTAAACCGAATTTAAATAAACAAATCGGATCCATTTGTTAAAGAAATGTGAAAAAGGATGAACGTCAATTATCTGGTGCCGAACAGACGGTCGCCAGCATCCCCCAGTCCGGGAATGATGTAACCTACTTCATTGAGAGCATCATCCAAAGCTGCCAGATAAATATCTACTTCAGGGTGGTCATTTTTAATACGGTCAACCCCCTCGGGGGCTCCCACAATGCAAACAAGTTTTATGACTGAGGCTCCTTTGTTCTTCAGGATTTCGATGGTGGCGCTGGCACTGCCTCCTGTGGCCAGCATGGGATCGAGGATCAATACCACAGCTTCATTTATGTTTCCTGGAAACTTGGCATAATAATTCATAGGCTCCAGTGAGTCATGGTTGCGGTACATCCCCACATGTCCCACTTTTGCTGTGGGAATCAGATTGGTGATCCCGTCTACCATTCCCAATCCGGCACGAAGTATAGGAACCAGCACAATATCCTTGGAAAGCTCATGTGTTGAACATGTAGTTAGGGGAGTTTCGATCTGAACCTCTCTGACCGGGACATCCCTGGTGATTTCGTATGCCATTAGACCGGCAATCTCATCCAGGTTCTCACGGAAATCCTTAGTCCCGGTCTCCTTCTTTCGGATCAGGGTGAGTTTGTGCTGTATCAATGGATGATTTACAATGTTGAGCATGAGTTACAAACTTAAGAAAGACCGATTATCTGCTTTTTGATCTGGTCCCTGAGTATAGCTAAAGGTTATTTATTTTCTAAAAACGGCGGGATCTGTTTCTCGTTCCTTACCACGGAATGCTGCCACAAAAGCCTGGTTGAAACCGGAAGTTCTACATTTACTCCTGAATGCACTTGCTTCCTGAACCGTGTCAAATTGACCCACAGTGATTCTGTAGGCTCCCTTGTAGAAGTATTCGAAAGTGGAATACCTGGTCCCTGCAACAGTCACTGAAGGATTGCTATTGGCTTTGGAACTGGAAAGTATCTGTACTCGGAAAACCACCCGGTTGGGATCTGGCTCTGGCTCCGTCTCCTCTATCACAGGTTCGATGACTGCTGCTTCAATAACAGGTCCCGGTTCCGGTTCCGGCTCTGGTTGTTGGGTTTCCGGCTCCACAACAGTCCCAATTGTAACAGGTTCTGGTTCGGGTTCAGGTTCTTCGGTTTCTGTAAGCAATGGCAGGGCATTCAGATCAAATCCAACTTCTGTGGTGGAGGCAAAAGCGCCAGAGGTATAACCCGATTTCAGCAGGTCTTTCAACAGCCCTGAAATATCTTGGTTTTGTGGATCTTCAATCCCTGAAAGTAAAAGTGCCTTATGGTTCAAGCTCATGGCATACACCTCATCCTCTGTTTCACTATCTGTGGCCTTGGAGAAAAGAGCCATTTTTTTATTGGGGTGAATGGAGAAACCTCGCTCATCCTCACTGGTATTGATAAATTCTGTCATGTTCTGTGGTTCATCCCAGCCGGATCCATTGAAAAAGCATACATACACATCATAACCACCAAAGCCCATATGTCCCGATGAAGAAAAAAAGAGGTTATTCTTATGGTCAAGGTACGGGTACCATTCGTGACCACTGGTATTGATATTGCTTCCCATGTTTATGGGTGTTGACCAACCCGAGGAAGTTTTCCTGGAGATAAAAAGATCCAGACCACCGCTGGAAGGTGTACGGTCAGAGGAGAATATCATGTAGGAATCATCCAATGATATTGCGGGATGCAAATACCGGGAAGGATCGCCAGTGAATGATAACTGCTGATGATTTGTGCCCTGACCATTGACAATTAACATCTCAAAAATCTTTTCCACGTTCCGCCTTCCGTTTTGGTTTACCGTTTTGGTAAAATATACGGTTCGGTAATCCCTTGTAAATGACATTCCGGCAGGCGAATAGGGGAAATCATCATTGCTAAATAGTGGTTTGCTACTTTCGAGAGCGACGTATTCCAGGGGAACAAAAAAGGCTTTGATCACCCCGAATGTGATGTGATCAGGGATCATTTTCTGATGGTACTTGGTATTGGAAAGGAATACCATGCCATTCATATAAAATGTAACATCGTTTGACGGACCATGAATTTTCAGGCTCACCGTATCCATGACCAGCAATTCCTTCACGCGGACCGAATCCTCCTCGGCCATGCTTGTAGCCGGGAGTGCATCCATGCACAACGGAGATAGTCCGGTTATAAGAAACAAGTACAAAACAGATGCAATATGTGATGGTTTCCGATTCATCTCTTCTATCTATTACCAGTGCCTGTATTGCAAAAATTTATCTCCACCCTGTCCCAGATTCACTCCCAGATTAAGTTCAAATATAATATTATCGTTATTCAGGAACCCAACCCTTGGAAATTCAAGGAACAGACCCGTGTAAAAACGAGGAAACTGGTATTGGAAGAACAGTGCAAAAATGTCCAATGACTTCACATAGGTTCCAATATAGAAATTTTGCAAGTATACCTTCAGGTAGGGGACAAGGTGTTTATGTGGCTCAGAGATGGTAGAATCATTCAAAGAGACCAGCAGGGAGGGTTCAAGTACAATTGAGTTGCTTTTACTCAGTAAAAATTTATACCCACCGTAAAAATGATACTCTCTTGGTATATACGCATCCGAGTCTATAGTTATTTCATCGGAGAGGTTAGTGCCAAAAATGGAAGTAACAGAGAGACCGACAAAAGCAGTAGGTCCGTAATAATATATTCCGAAATCCAGATTTGGATTGAATGCACTGCTTATTGTGTCGTCGGAGGTTACCTCGGAATTCTTTGGAATATTCAAAAATCCCTTGAGCGAAGTACCTACAGCTAAATTGTGAACATTGGCTTTATCAAGGGCCAGGTGGTATGACCCGGCAACTGTCACTCCTGTGTTCCACGATTCATTCCCTTGCTCCTGGAAGCCATATGCTCCAATCCCGATTTTTGAAAAGATCCCATTGGAACCTGTTCGTCGCTTGTGGTAATTAATGATCTGGCTATTGGGAGTTTTAAAAACCTTTGAGGTTAAACTTATGTTTGTGAAATCCTTGCTACCCACGAAGGCAGGATTCATTACCATGGGATGATAGACCGGAATTGACATTAGTTTTGAAGGGACCTTTTGGGCTTTCAGCGTCATCATGCAAACAAGCCCTAACAGCGCAAAAAGTGATCTGATGATAATTTTTTGAACCCGCATATTTTACCTGTCAGATATCTCCGTTAAACTATTATGATCACTTGAAAGGTACCATTTTTTAAAAATCTGAGGCCTTCCCTCTTTTAACATATCATATAAAAATAACAAAATGACTTCAATTAAAGATCAATACATCCAACTAAAATGATTGTACTGAATCCACTCTAACCAGGGAAATCGATGAACGACTATTCACTGAGGGTTTCGGGAAAGAAATCTGCAATGATAAATGTTGCCTCTTCATGAAAATCGCCCGACGATATCAGTCTGTCGTTTGATGGGTCAGCATCATTTCCAATGTCTGCATAAGCATTGATAGTACCTGTTGCGATTACAACAAATCGATCATGGGATGCGGTATCGGCCGTAACAGTATAGACCTGTGATTGCCCTCCTCCGGTGAAAGCATTGACATCGATAATGTTCCCTGTCATTGTGTTGTAGATGGCCAGTTCCCCCAAAAACTCAAAAATAGTCGGGATATTACCGGAAGTAAGAACCTGCGGATTTACCGAAACCAGGGCTGTTGCGTATATCCTTTCATTTTTTATATGAGCACTGATCTCGGTGGTGGGATTGATAAGTAAAATAGGTTCTTCCTCAATATTGAGGCAGCTGCCCAGCAGGACTAAGGCAAGCATTGGAACAATATAGTGAGCTTTCATCTTTTTGTGCATAGAGAGGCTAAAAGTAGGAATTCACAATAACAAAAACAATCAAACAATTATTTTTAATTCATGGTTGATTTTCATAAATTGTCGGACGATTGAAACCTAAAAAACAAAAAAATAAACCCGGGAACTATGAAAAAGTTATCCACCACCCGATCCATTTCAACCATCTTTGGTATTATTGCTGCATTTTTAATCATTCTCTCTGGATGTAAGAATGCGCAGCAAAAACAGGAAGGAGAGACACCATCTTCTAAGATTCCGTCCACAAAAGAAGAGGTGATTAAAGAGTTGTCGGGATATCCCATTCCCACCTCCATGGAAATTACTGAGTTGGTCTATAAAGCCGGGGCACCTTACATTAATCACCTGTCCAATGATCCTGAGAAGGCAGGGGAGTATATCACTCAGAGGGACAAAGCTCTAAACCTGGGTGTATATGCCACTGACCTCTGTTATGCCAGTACCCATGCAATGAAGCATGGGACAATGCTTTACCTGGAGGCCTCAAAAACCCTGGTTGATGAACTGGGAATATCCACCACGTTCAGTACCAATTACGCCGAACGGGTTGAAAGCAACCTGGATGACAGGGATTCGGTGATTCTCATTGTAGCCGAATCTTTCCATGATACCTGGAATTATTTAGTGGAGAACCAGCAGGACATACTTGCTCGCCTGGTGGTGTGTGGAAGCTGGATTGAAGGTCTTTATACGACTACAAATATTGCTAAGAACTCGAGGGACAATACAAAATTCCTGGAGATCATTGCCCAGCAGAAGAGATCTCTGAATGAGCTGGTAAATTTAATGGAACCTGTGAAGGAATTGGATGACGTTTCAGAGATATTCAAGGGATTATTTGATCTTCAGGATATATACGAAAGTGTGGGAGATACTTTGACAGAGGAACAACTGGAAAAAGTCGCGAATAATATCGAAGTGCTTCGAGGATCCATTGTATAGATCTAAGTCAGCCCTTCGTGTTGGCCATACATCATGAAGGAGACAGTATTAAATGCACTGCTACAACTGTTTGCAATCATTGCAAATGTGTCTGAGGATGGAGTCTCTTTCAAAGCCAGGTCCATCGTAAAATCTTTTCTTCGTCAACACCTTAAGACCAATCTGATTCATAAGTACCTGGTGGTGTTCGACCATTACCTGGAAATTCACCATCCCCATCTTTTTGGTGGAGGAATATCACAATCAAAGCAGACCTTATCGGATTCTGATAAACTTAAGCGCATTGCCGGTGAGATTAATAGCAGTCTTCTTCAACGGGAGAAATTTATCGTCTTTTTACGCCTTGTGGAGTTTATCAACGAAGACGATGTGATGACCCGTAAGGAACTGGCCTTTATAAAAACAGTGGCTGACACATTTAATATCTCCAGGTCGGAGCATGACAATACGAAAGCTTTTGTTCTGGATGCCTGCGATGATATTGAGAAGGATAAGATACTGGTTGTTGACAATAAGAAAACATCCTTTATCAGGGGAATCAGGCATGTTCAGGATAAAGAGATGGAGGGACGGATTGCTATTTTACATCATGCCAGCACCGATACATTTGTATTCCGTTACCTGGGAAATATGAACCTGTTCCTAAATGGACACAACATCATCCCTGAGAGATTTGAATTAATGGAGCAGGGATCCCTGATCACCGGGGCTAAAATCAAACCGGTTTATTACAGTGATATATCAAGAAAATTTCATCACAGGGAGGAAGCTTCTAAGATCTCTTTTGTGGCAGAGAACATTGAATACACCTTCAAGAACAGTTCCAAGGGAATCAAGAAATTCAGTTTCAGCAAGGAGTCAGGCAACCTGATAGGGATCATGGGGGGGAGTGGTGCCGGGAAATCAACACTGCTTAATATCCTTTGCGGAAAGCTCAAACCGCAACAGGGCCGGATAACCATCAATGGGATTGACATTCACCGTGAAAAACCGAAGATTGAGGGGATTATTGGATTTGTACCCCAGGACGATCTTTTGATGGAGGATCTCTCTGTGTTCAGGAACCTTTATCTGAATGCAAAATTGTGTTTGAGCAATTATTCTGAAACTGAATTATTGAGAAAAGTACACCAGATCCTGGTGGACCTTGACCTGGATGATATCAAACATCTGAAAGTGGGGAATCCACTGAAGAAGTTTATAAGCGGTGGACAACGAAAAAGATTGAATATTGCCCTGGAACTGATCAGGGAACCGACTGTCCTGTTCGTGGATGAACCCACCTCGGGTCTCTCTTCCATGGGCTCAGAAAAGGTGATGTTGCTGCTGAAGGAGCAGGCATTAAAAGGGCGTCTGGTCATCGTGAACATCCATCAGCCTTATTCGGATATCTATAAATTGTTCGATAGGTTCCTGATTCTGGATAAAGAGGGACATGTGATCTATAAAGGCAATCCCGTGGATGCGATCACCTATTTCAGATCCCTGAGCAACTATGTCAATGCCGAAGTGGGGCATTGTGTTTCCTGCGGCAACATCATGCCCGAAGAGATCCTGAAGATGGTGGAAGCACGGGAAATAGATGAGTATGGGAAGCTCACCAAGGAACGTAAAGTCGCTCCCGAGGAGTGGTATAATATTTATCTTGATAAGATTGAATCCAGGCAGAAGATCGAACCAGTAAAAACCTCACTTCCAGGAATTGATTTTAAGATCCCGAATCCATTTAAACAGTTCAGGATTTTCAGCTTTAGAAATGTTCTATCAAAACTGGCTAACAGGCAGTACATGCTGATTAATCTTCTGGAAGCACCTTTGCTTGCACTGATCATAGGCTATTTTACAAGGTATAGCAATGAGGTTTCTTCAGCAACTTCCTATCTGTTCAGGGAAAATGTGAACCTTCCTGCCTATATGTTTATGGCTGTCATAGTCGCATTGTTTATGGGATTGATGGTGAGTGCCGACGAAATAATTGTGGACAGGAAGATTTTGGAACGGGAGTCTTTTTTACGCCTGAGCCGCCTGAGCTATCTTCATTCTAAGATCCTGGTACTGTTTTTGATCTCAGCAATCCAGACATTCACTTTTGTTTTGGTAGGCAATTTCATCCTTGAGATCAAAGGGATGCTGTTCCAATACTGGGCCATTTTGTTCACGATCTCATGCGCAGCCAATTTGATAGGTTTGAATATTTCATCGGGACTCAATACGGTGGCGAATGCCTATATCATTATTCCTTTTATCGTGGTCCCTCAGCTGCTTTTCAGTGGATTTTCCATCAATTTTGACAGGTTGAACAGACTCTTTCCAAATCCTTCATACGTACCTGTTATCGGAGAAATGATGCCCGTTAAGTGGGCTTTCGAATCAATGACGGTGAATCAGTTCAAGAACAACAGGTTCACACGTGAGTTTTTTGAAATCGATCAGACCAGGAATAATGCAACCTATCAGGTCGATTATATTTCTTTGATTCAGTCGATCCTGAACGATGCCAATTTTAAAAGAATCAGTAAAGAGGATCTGGCCGAGTATCCAGGTGATCTTGCCCTGGTTAATAATGGACTTCAGGAGTTGGGATCACTCAATAGAGTGGTTTCGTTTGGAATTCCTGAAAACCTTCAACCGGAAAGGTTCAATGAGTCAGTATACAGAACAGCCAGAGATTCCCTTGAAAAAGTTAAGGAATACTACCGGTCGGTCAAGAGGGACGCGGATCGGCGAATGGAGTCGAAAGTACATTCATTGCTAGAGGAGTGGGGTGGGAAGGAGCAATATTTGAGGAGGGAGAAAGAATATACCAATAAACGTCTGGAGGATTTACTAACCAACAAAGGTCAGTTTGTGGTTGAATGGAATAACCGCTTTGTCCGTAAAAGTACCCCCATTTATATGGAACCCACCTCCCATTTCGGGAGGTCCCAGTTTTACGCCCCGGTAAAAAAGCTGGGTAATCTCTCCATCGACACCTTTTGGTTTAACCTGACCGTCATCTGGCTTTCCTGTTTCTTCTTTTACCTAACCCTGGTCACTGACATCCTGCGCAAGTTCACCAACTGGAACAAGGTCCGCAGGTTGCGGAGGCGGTAAACATTTTTCAGTTACAGGAGTTATACTTGTGTAACACATTTCCCTTGAGATGGAAAACATCCATACCGTTCCTGATCACTCTATTCCTGGTTTCGTGTCTGAAACAACCCGGAAACCATCCTCCTGTTATTGAAACAATTCTCCTGAATCCCTCCGAAAATCATACCCCGGGTTCCGATATTGGAGTGTCGGCCATGGTGACAGACAGGGATGGAGATCCACTGGAGTACTTTTGGGATTCACAAGGTGGAGAGGTTGCAGAGCCAAATCAGGCTTCCTCCATATGGGAGCTGTCAACTGCCTCGGAGCCTTTAAGTTATGAAAGCATCACCCTGACAGTTTCCGACGGGAAGGAGACCGTATCCAAAACAGAAACAATCCAGGTAAGTGAAGGGCTCATCATGTCGGGTACCACCTATTTTGCTGGGACCACCATCCCGGTTCCGGGTGTGGGGGTATCTATTGGTAAATTTTCGGTTGTTTCAGATGAGTTGGGTCACTATTTTATTGAGCACCTGAAGGAAGGGAATACGGTTGTGTCAGCCACAAAAGCAGGATTTGATTTTTTTGAATCAGTCGTATATGTGGATCATCCGAAATCGATCTATCACATACCTCTGAACAGTCCCTCCCATACCCTCCATGTGTCGGGGATGATAAAAACAGTAGATCATATCTCTTTTGAAGGGTTGAGGGTCGTGTTGTTGAATCCGGATGAAAGTGAAAGTGAATTGCATGGATTTACGGAAGAGGATGGTTCATTCACTATTGCCAACGTACCGGTTGGGACGAGAAATCTTATTATACGTAATGATTCTCCGGACACTCATTTTTTGAATGATTCGATCATCTATCAGATAGATCTGGATGATGCCGGAAAATCGTATGATGCCAGGATTAAGATAAAAAGAACCCTCCTTTCTGATTCCTATATGTCAGCAATGGAAGAATGGGAATTTGATGGAGCTTCTGAAGATGGATTCTATCTCCTTGGGCAAGGAGAGCAGATGGTACTCAAGGATTACATTTCCATACCTCCGGATGCTGAAGATGCCTTGTTATACCTGAATTCTTTCGTAGTTGGAGGGTGTGATCTGGTGGGAACGCTTCCGTCCCATCGTGTTTGGGTCTCCAATATTGACAATGAGTACCTGGGTGGGATCAGCTGGGGAGGGGAGGGAACCAACTTTCCGGCGGAGGTATCCTGGTATCCTTCCAATTCTCCAACATTTATGAATATATCCGGCAAACGGATCAGGTTGCACCTGGAATTATTTGAGAAAAACAGTTGTGTCCCAAATCCCCTCTGGAGGGTATATCACATTGAATTCAGTTATTACTATTAACAATAAATTTTCACATTATGAAAAAAGGTCTTATTCTAATCGTTATGGCAGGAGGATTTTTCTTCCTATTTCAATCATTTAATTCAACTACTAATCCAGATGGAGAGATTCCCAAAGAGGTAAACGAGGTATTGGTATCGTCTTGTTATGATTGCCACAGTACCACTGCAAAGAATCAGGATGCACGTGACGCACTTAATTTCGAGAAGTGGGATGAATACAGAGTGACAAAGAAAATCGGGCTTCTTGGGAAAACCGGCGAGTTGATTGAGGAAGAGAAAATGCCACCTGCAAAATACCTCGGGTTTAAACCTGACAGAAAGCTTTCTGAAACCCAAAAACAGATGCTATTGGATTGGACCAAAAAAGAGTCTTCAGCATTAATGGAGGGGAATTGATGAGGAAACCGAACAAAATGGTTGGAATACTACTGATTGGAGGCATCATTCTAATCCAGTTTTTTCAACCTGAACGCAACTTGGGAACTGTTGAAACAGAGAATGCCCTGGTGACTGTTACCAGGGCACCAGACAACTTGGCAGCAATCCTGAAGAATTCATGTTACGATTGCCATTCTAACCGGACTGTTTACCCCTGGTATAGCTACATCTCGCCTCTCTCCTGGTTTTTAGAGAAACATATCCAGGAAGGAAAAGAAGCGCTTAATATGAGCGAATTTGGAACCCTTGAGAAAAACCAGAAAATCGGAGTCCTTGCAGATATTTGTGATGTCATAGAATCCGGCTCCATGCCCCTGCAAAGCTACCTGATTATCCATAAAAGTGCTCTGGTTCAGGAGAATGACAAGGAGGCAATCTGTAGCTGGTCGGAATCGGAAGCATTAAAAATAATGAGGGAATAGAGGTTAAAAGCACTGTTTTATGGAGTTATGAGAAATGATAACTTTACGTGCAGGATTAACCTAAATATGCAGGTATGATGAAGAAACTGGTAAAAAGAACGCTGTGGATCCTCCTGATTGCCATCCTGATTTTTATAACCTGGTTTGCATGGCCCAGGTTGCCTATTCTAACCGCCTTTGCAGCAAAGGGCATGTGCTCCAGTGTTTTTCTGGCCCAAAAGGAGCCTGACAGGGTATCTGCCGAGGACCTCTCCTTTTTCCCCATCAGTCTGGCTAAATGTAAGATTGATTATGAAGAAAAGTCTGTTACTGCAAAGGTTCTTGGACTGGCCAAACGAAAAGCGGTATTCAGAGAAGGGCTCGGTGCAGTACTTGTGCTGGACAAACCGGAAGAGGAGTTGAGGGCAGCCTCTTTGATAATACCAGATCCTGGTTATAGTCAGGATACAATTCCGTGGCCAAAAGGAGATCTGTTATCTGAATCGATGCCTGAAGGGGTCGATGATGCCAAACTATCTGCAGTACTTGATGAAGCCTTTGATGCCCCCGGAGATGAACCATTCAAAAAGACCCTGGGTGTAGCTGTGGTATATGATAATAATCTGATCGGAGAGCAGTACCTGGAGGGATATGATGCGTGGACAAGATTTCATGGATGGTCCATGAACAAAAGTGTAGCAGGTGCGTTAGCAGGGGCCCTTGTAATGGATGGACTGATGGATGTCAGTGCCACTGCTGACATAGCTGAATGGTCCGGAGATGAGAGAAAGAATATTACCATAGAAAATATCCTGCATATGAGCAGTGGACTGGAGTGGGTGGAGAACTATTTCACCATATCCGATGCCACTGTGATGTTGATGCAGAGCGATGATATGTTCTCCTCGGTTATTAGGTCTGAGATTGCTCATGAGCCGGGTACCTATTGGAATTATTCTTCAGGAGATGCAAACCTTTTATCGGGACTGATCAGAAAGGCCATAGGAAACGACCATGCGTACCAGAGCTATACCTACTCCCGCCTTTTCCACCGCATTGGGATGCTAAATACAGTGGTCGAAACCGACGCAAGCGGACTCTTTGTGGCATCCTCTTTCAGTTATGGCACTACCCGGGATTGGGCCCGCTTTGGACTTTTGTTCCTGAACAATGGAATCATTGAAGGAGATACTGTACTCACCCCGGAGTGGGTGGAATATATGAGAACCGCAGCTCCTGCCTCTGATGGAAATTACTCAGCTACCTTTTGGCTTAAGGAACCTTCACCGGAAAACGAATTGAAGGATGTTCCTGATGATGTATATTTTGCAGATGGATTCCTTGGACAACGGGTTTATATCATACCCTCCAAAAAGCTGGTGGTGGTGCGTATGGGGTACAGTCTGAAAGATTTCAACCTAAATGATTTTTTAAGGGATATCATTGCAACGCTTCCGGGGTAATCAAATTTCACATTCAACCTTCAACCTTTACCCTTTCCCCTTTAACCTTTAACAGGCACACCCAATCATTATGAAGATCGCCGGGTGCCTCTCCGATGGACACTTTTTTACCCCCTTGTACCGAGGCAACATTTCCTGATTGCAGTTTTCCTCCATTGCGCGGATTGTACCATTCTACCGAATATTGATTTTGGTTGCCTGTTAAGTCAATCATCCCGGTTCCCCCTTGTGGCAGGTAGAGTGTATAAATGGTGCCGGGAATTGCAAGACAATATCCGTTGTCTACCAATTCATCATGAATGTTCATTCGGGGAAAAGGAAGATAATTCTGAAAGAAATCCAGTGCATAACGGGTCTGGTCCCACATGATATCACGACTTCTCCAATCTTCACAGTTCAGGTCGCCATGGGCATACTTATAACCAAAATACCACTCGACACCAGCCCCGCCTGCCATCAGGTTTCCCCACAATGCTTCCCTGCGAATGGTATCATGAACCGGGTCATCTGAATCTGGCATTACACCCATCCAGTGGGGTCCCAGTTCATCAGAACAAACGATCCATTGTTTTGAAAAGTTTGCAGACCGGTCGATCCAGCGTTGGGTATACTCATGGACAATTGAAGGAGTATGAAGTTGCAGGGAGGGGCCATCCAGGTCCGGAAATCCCAGGAGAGGTTCAATAAGTGCAGAGTGATCAGGATCAGCAGAATGCGTATGGACTACAATGTAGCTATTGTAAGGATTTGTTCTACGGATATATGACATCATCTCTTTTCGGTTCTCCACAGGCTGTCCCACAGGGGTCCATTGTGCAGGACCATTCTCCTCTCCAATATTCCAGGTGATGGCCAGGTGATGAGCGTATCGCGCGATAAGTTCACGCAAATACAGTTTTCGCTGCACATCCAGTCTTCCCACATCCAGTAAACACTCATTTTCTGTCTCCTGGAGTACAATGTGCATCATCAGGCCTAACTTATCCATATGCTCGAACACAATCTCCCACTGGTCGAGTTTGGAACAATCGAACCGGTATCGTTCCTCCCGGTCCGTCCAGGGCCAAACATCCTCTCCGTCGCCCAGCACATTCATGGTAAGAAAATAGACCGAGTTCATGCCTTTCGATGCCAGATAATTCAATGCTCCAATGATCCCTTTGCCTTTGTTGCCCTGCCATAGTGGATCGCCAGCATTCCAATCCCCTATGTGAGCCATATAGCTGTGAAGGTCGGTATTTGGATTATCCTCACCCAAGCGACGGTGGTTATTTCCTCCATACCGGGTTCCGTCAAATTCATGGTAGGCAAGAAAGTTCTCAGGGCTATCTGCACCACCCTTGATAAAATAATCTCCCGACCCTGCAAATCGCAGATACCTCTCACCGGTAGATTCCAAACGTCCGTGTGCCCTGAAATCCCTGCCAACTTTGTCTGAGGGCTCAATCCTGAACTCCCCGGTTAATCCATCGAATGATACCCCGGATCCCGCATCAGGATCCTCAATGATGGCTGTGTTTTGTCCTTCCCGGAAAGATATGGTAAAGTGCCAGGTTCCCGGTTTATTTGGTTTAAAGCGTACCTGCCATATCGCCCCACGAACCGCGCTGCTTTCCGAGGCCCTTCCATCAGCTGCAAAAAAGCCAGGAACCAGGAAAGTATCCCCATCGCAAATAAATTCTGCTGTCAAACGATAGTATAGAAATGGATTCGGATAGCCTTGTTCACTTACCTGGGGCCCTCTGAACGAAAAGGTGAGGGTATGCCAGGTTTTAAATTCACCTTCGATGGTGAAAGTATCATTGTTGGAACAACCTGATAGAAATAAAAGAACAGCAAGCAATGGAAAGCCTGTTCTTCTTGTATTTTTTCGTATACTCATTTGTTCTGAGCAAAAGAGTTAAAAGTTGAAAGTCAAAAGTCAAAAGGTAAAAACCTTTAGCCTCCATTCAATTGTTTTGACTGGCAAGGGCCTTTTTTACTTCCTGGATATGCTGATAACCATCATGGTTATAGGCAGGTCTTAAATCCCAGGAGCCAGTGAGAACTTGCAGTGCTTCTTCAACCCTGCCCTGTTTATAGAGGCCCCATCCTTTTGTGTCTAAAAAATACCAATCCTCCGGGCTGAGCTCCAAAGCTTTTTGTATGAGGTCAACCCCTTCATCAACACCAATATCATTATCGATCAGGAACCAGGCCAGATCATTTATTCGTGAAGGATTCCGGGGATCTAATTCAAGGGACTGACGAAAACTTCTTTCTGCTTCATCAAATAATTCTGCTCTTGAATATATATATCCTACGCCTGAAAGTATGCTGGATTCAGACCACATGCTGCTATTTTCTCTAATTGATCTGTATTTGGTTATGAGTTGATCTGCTTTGTCCGTATCTCCTTGTGAAAGAGCACAAGTGGCCTGATAACTTATGATTGTCGGATGATCAGGAAACACGCTTAATCCCAATTCATACACCTCTTTTTCTCTTTTATGATCATTGACATTATGGTATGATTCTCCCAGCCAATAATATATCCAGCGATTGCGATAATTGGTTCCCCAATTTTTGTGAATTTCGAGGGCTTTCTCCCAGGGAAGTATAGCATCGCTATATTGATATAGGTTGAAATATACTTTCCCAAGAAGGAACCAATATATTGGATTCATTTCATCAATATCCAGAATTTGTTTAAGATATTTGATTTGTTCATTTGGGGTTTCATGATAATATGCATTGAGGTGTTCTAACATTAGTTTTTCTTTTAATGGCAATTCATCCCTTTTCATATAAGCTATGTTACACCACCTCTTTGCCAGTTTATCATATCCCATAAGCCGATAATTATATGACAATATTACATATGCGCTAATAAAACCCGAATCGGCTTCTATTGACTTTAATAACCATTCTGTGGCTGTTTGCCTGTCTGAATTCGCAAATGCGTTATATCCGTGAATATAATGCTCAAAAGCTTCAGATGAATTTGTATTTAATGATCCACTAAAAACAGGCGAATCATACTCTTCAATAATTTTTTTGATTTCAAGATAATTTCTTATCAATCCGGACAAGGAGTCGGCCATGGCGAAAATATCATCTTCACTGTTCAGATCTACCTCATACGTCTTATATATCTCTTCCGTTTTAGTATCCACCAATTGAGCATTCACCCGGATCTTATTTCCGGCTTTTAGTATGTTGCCGAGAATATATGTTTTTGTTTCAAGTTTTAATGCAACCTCACTGGCTACTGAAGGTGTGATAGAGGCATAGGTTAAATTTCTTTCACTTTTAAGTACTGCATACATGGCCTGATACTGACGGACAGACAACTCCTCAGAATTTGACAGGGTAGTAATTAGAAGATTCTGAAATCCTTCCTGCCAGACATTATACAGTGTATCTCCTGATAGATTTTCAAATGGCATCACTGAAATGGAAATCTTACCATCGGGATCCCTGATCCCCTCAAACTTATCTTTCTTGAATATTTTGGGATAAAGAAGAATGCAAACCACCACCACCAGCAGCGCAATAATCCCATTGCTTATTCTCAGCCCTCTTTTAACAGGGTCCGGAGTTGTCTCTTTCTTCTTTTCATGCTGAACAGGTTCAGTTTTTTTCACCCCTTGAGGAGTAATATCAAAAATCCAGGAGAGGATGATGGTTATAGGAAATCCGACTATCAGTAAAACGATAATGAATGTCACAGTCCATTCGGGCAAGCCCAGCCTTGGCAGCATAATATCTCCAGCCTCCATGATAATAAAAGCGGTGGCTGCATACATGGTGATCACCTTGATGACCTTCCTGCGCTTCAATTCCCACCAGAGTTGAGATAGCTTGTTAGAATGGTCAGACATTCAGTCGGAGTGATTGGTTACATGCAATTTACGATCTATATGCTTATGAGTCAAATCGACAAATCCCATTCATTTCTACTAAATAAGTCGGTCGAGAAGTTTTAATTAGCCGCTCTCGATCATCGGCAGATAGGAATTTATTACTTTACAAAAGTACCATCTGAACGAAGCTATGAAACTCCCGAGAACCTATTACAATCCAATTTCATTGCTTGGAAGTATACTTGCAAGTGTGAGTGGTTTGATTATTATCTTCTTCATGATATCCAGCATACTTTTTGATACTGGCGGATCCTATACGGGCCTTTTTATTTATATCGTATTGCCACTGTTTCTGATCATTGGACTCATCCTGATCCCCATTGGGATGTCCAGGAGATCAAAAAGAATTAAAAGAGAAGGCGAGGAAAGTACATCAATATGGATTAAGATTGATCTTCGGGATTCAAGGCAATGGAATGCCATAGCTATTTTCATTATTGTGACTATTTTTTTCCTGCTTTTGACTGGAATAGGAAGTTACAAGGCATTTCATTATACAGAATCCAATGAATTTTGCGGAACGCTATGTCATAGCGTAATGGAGCCTGAATATGTTGCTTATCAGGAATCTGCGCATTCCAGGGTGACCTGTGTGGAGTGTCATGTGGGGGAGGGGGCTGACTGGTATGTGAAGAGTAAACTTTCAGGTTTATACCAGGTTTATTCTGTGATGTTCAACAAATATCCCACACCCATTGAGACACCTATCCATAGTCTGAGGCCTGCCCAGGAAACCTGTGAGGAGTGCCACTGGCCTGAAAAGTTTTATTCACATCGACTACGAAATGAAAAACATTTCCTGGCAGATTCAGGAAATACCGAGTGGAATATTCAACTGAAAATGAAGATTGGTTCCGAACATAGTGCACAGGGATTGCTGGAAGGCATCCACTGGCATGTGAATCAGGATGTTAAAATAGAATATATTGCATCTTCTGAAAAAAGAGAATCCCTTCCCTGGGTCAGATATATAAATGGCGCAACTGGCGATACAGTCGTTTATAATGACATATATGAAACCCTTGATCAGGATGCAATGGACACATTAGAGGTGAGGGAAATGGATTGTCTGGATTGTCACAACCGGCCCTCCCATCAATTTCTCCCTCCTCAGGAATTCACAGATCATTTGATGGCTGCTGGCAGGATCCCGGCAGAGCTTCCTGAAGTAAAATCCCTTGCCATGCAGGTATTTAACAATTCATTTAGTGATCGTGATACAGGCAGAACGATCATTAAAGAGAGTATCATGGAGTTTTACAACTCAAATTACCCTGAACTTATGGATGAGAACCAGCAAATGATCCATAAGGCCATTGATGGTTTTCTGGCAGGTTACTCCAAGCACATTTTTCCGGAGATGAAAGCAAACTGGGATGTCTATCCAAATCATATAGGACATAAGGAATTTAGTGGATGCTTCAGGTGTCATAACGGAAATCATGTTAGCGGGGATGAGCAGGTAATATCCAGGGATTGCAACTTGTGTCACTCTATTCTTGCACAGGGGACTGAAGAGAATTATGAAACGACCTCCATAGATAAATCAATTGAATTCAGACATCCGGCAGATATTGGCGAAGCCTGGAAAGAGATGGCCTGTTCCGATTGTCACAGGTATCTGTATTAAGAATTTGATGCGAGTTTATTGGTGTTTTCAGTACAGGCAATTCGTTTTGCCATGCCCTTGAATATAAAAAAATGGAAGGGCATAAGCAGATACCAGTACCAGCGACCCAATACACCTTTGGGTCTGTAAGTAGCAATCTGATGGAGTGTAAAATCATCTTTAATGTAAAACTCCAGCCACGCTTCTCCTGGTAACCGCATTTCGGCATAGAGGAGAAGCCGGCGCTTTTCCTTATCTGCAAGCAGCACCCTCCAGAAGTCCAATGCATCTCCTGCATGAATTTCATGAAGGTTGGTCCTTCCTCTTCTGATCCCAATTCCGCCGGATAGTTTATCCAGCATTCCTCTTATATTCCATATCCAGGTGGCATAATACCAACCGGTTTCACCTCCAATGGACCAGATCCTGTCCAACACCTCATCAATATTTGCGATATCTTCTTCCTGGACATCACGGTATACTCCAAACTTCGGAACCTGGATAAATTCCTGAACATCCTTGTTAAGTCGTCCACTGATCAAAGAGTCTTTCCAGGTAGAAACAACATCGTTCTGCTCCAACTTTGTAAATGCCATGCCGATGGCCGCCTTATAGGGAATAAGTTCAATCCCAAATTGTTCAGCGAGATCATTCTTTGTGCCAATCACCTCCACCTTCATACTGTCAACCAGATTAGTCGCAAGTTTGTATGAGACAGCTGTAACAAAAAACAACCAAACTGCAGATAATTTCCGGCTCATGATTGGAATGGGGATAATCATCCGCTTCAGACCTCTCACTTCAGCATATTGCAGAAGCATATCCTTGTAAGTCAGTATATCCGGCCCACCGATATCATATCTATTGTTATAGCACTCCTCGTGAAAGATTGTTTCTGAGAGAAATGCCATCACATTTCTGATGGCGATGGGTTGCGACTTCGTTAACGCCCATTTTGGAGCAATCAAAATGGGCAGTTTTTCCGTAAGGTCCCGTATAATCTCAAAGGATGCACTTCCCGATCCCACAATAATGCCCGCTCTGAGCACCGTATAATTATAATTGCCTTCCGCTAGAATCTCTTCGACATTTTTTCTTGATTCAAGGTGTTTTGAAAGTTCCTCTGAGTTTATAATCCCACTTAAATAGACCACATGTTTCACCTTGGTTTCATTCATGTAATTCTTGAAGTTCATGGCAGCCTCTCCTTCAAGATCAGAAAAGTTTTTAATGGACTGAGACATGGAATGAATCAGGTAGAAAGCACCATCAATATCTTTAGGTAGTGTTTCAAAGTCAGGTGGATTCAGGAAATCAATCTCCAGAAAGTTAACTTTGCTTACAATAGATTCCGGTAAGGAGATTCGATCCAGGTCCCTCACAACACAGATTACTTCATATTTTTTTTCAATCAATCTGCGGACCAGTCGTTTTCCGATGTATCCCGATGCGCCTGTTAATAGAATCTTCATTTTATAAACATCTGTACCTTCTACTTCCCTTGAAAAACAAGCATTCTAGATGATTGTTCACTCTGGAAAAGTAACTATAAATTTGGAATATGGAAGGAGCGTGAATCAGTTCAGACTGGCAACCGTTCGCTCCACCTCCTGGATTTTGAGATAGCTGGCATGGTGATAGATCGGTTTATGCTCCCAGGCATCCTTCAGTATTTTCAGCGCCTCTTCATACTTTCCCTGTTTGTACAGACCCCATCCTTTGGAGTCTAAAAAATACCAATTGTCAGGCTGGAGCTTCAGCGCTTCATCAAGAAGTTCAACACCTTCATCCACATTCACATCCTTATCAATCAGGAACCAGGCCAGGTTATTCATTGCGTTTGGATTCCGGGGCTGCAATTCAAGTAAATGGCGGTATTGTTTCTCGGCCTCATCCAACATTCCAGCCTCCTTATAGATGTGTCCCAGTCCGCCTGTTATCATTGCTTCAGTACAATGAATTATATTTTTCCTGACGTACTTATAACTGGATAAAATTTCATTGGCCTCTTTCATCTCTCCCATCGAAAGTGCACAAATGGCCTGAAATTGCAACATGATATAATTGTTTGGAAACAGGCTTAATCCCAATTCAAGTATCTCCTCTTCATTCTCATGATCGCCCGTTTTATGGTATGCATTTCCCATTATAAAATATATAAATGGATTGCGATATTCAACCCCCCATTTTTTGGTGATATCAAGCGCTTGTTCAAAATTAACCAAAGCCTCCTCGTATTCAAAAAGCTTATAATGTGCAAATCCCAGCTGTTGCCAGTAAAGTGGATTCAGTTCATCTATCTCAACCAATTGATTCAGGTAAGTAATTTCTTCATTGGGGGTTTCAAAATAGTAGGCATATAATTGATCGATCAGCAATCTCTCTTCCATAGCCAGACCATCTCTTTTCTTATGCGCTGTTTTACAGAAAAACCTTGATTGCCTGTTGTTACCCATAAGTGAGTAGGTGTATGCTGAAAAGACATAAGGAGTTATAAAAGATGAATCGGCCTCTATGGCCTTTGCAAACCATTCAGCGGCAGATTTCATTTTCAGTTCCATAAATGCATCAAAACCATGGATGTAATACTTAAATGCTTGGGACGATCTGGTAAATGAAACACTGCGAGTTGCAAGAGAATTGTACTGATCGGTAATGCTCTTGATTTCAATGAAGTTCTTTATCAAACCGGACAATGAGTCGGCCATTTCAAAAAAATCATCTTCAGAATCTCCCTCTACCAGATAAGTTTTGTAAATCTCTTCTGTTTCGGCATCAACCAATTGTGCATTCACACGAATGCTATTCCCGGCCTTCAGAATATTGCCGAGAATCAATGTCTTGGTTTCCAGTTTATTTGCAAGATCATTGGCAAGAGCCGGAGTCAATGAGGCATAGTTAATACTTTTGTTATCTTCCAGCACACTTTTTACAGCCTGATATTGGCGCACGGAGATCTCCTCTGAATTTGAAAGGGTGGTAATTAAAAGATTTTGAAATCCACCCTGCCATACATTGTAGGCAGTATCACCTGCAAGATTTTCAAATGGGAGTATTGCCACAGATATTTTACCATCCTGATCCCGGATCCCTGACAGTTTATCTTTCGAAAATATCTTTGGGTATATAAGAAAGCCCACCACCACCACCAACACTGCAATCACCACATCACTTCCCCTTAATCTTCTTCTGCCAGGTTTTGAAAGCGATTCTGTTTCAGAAGAGGACTCAATATCTCCTGTTTTTATTACCCCTTCAGGTGTAATGTCAAATATCCAGGAGAGTACGATGGTTACAGGAAATCCAACGGCCAAAACAATGATGGTCATTGTAACTGTCCAGGGCGGAAGTGACAGTGCCGGTGTTATTATATCCATAACCTCAAGCAGTATAAATGCGCCCGGGGCATACATGGCAACCACTCTAAGTACATGTCGTCTTTTCAGCTCCTGAAAGAACCAGTTAAAGTTTTTACGGTCAGATGTCATCAGATAGCAATTTATATAGACGATTCATGATGATTTGTATGGTAATCCTGTAATATACAATAACCTGACCGTAAAATCAAATGATTCGGGATGTATCCCCAAAGCTCTAATTGTAACAAGAACCTCTCTAACCAGATGACAAAAAAGCTCTTGATATGTAACAAACACTTTCTGTGGGGTCAGGTAAATAGATACCTTTGTAATTCATGGAGAAATTTGATGCGATTGTTGTGGGAGCTGGTCCTGCAGGATTACTGGCTGCAGGTAGTGCTTCAAAGGAAGGCAACAGGGTGCTTGTCCTGGAGAAGATGCGGCAGGAGGGGAGGAAACTGCTGATCACTGGGAAGGGGCGCTGCAATATTACCAATGATGCCAGCGTGGGTGAATTTATCAAACATGTCTACCCCAATGGCCGTTTTCTTCGCACTGCACTTGGATATTTTTTCTCCAAAGAGATTCTCCAATTGCTTCATAAATACGGTGTGGATACTACCTGTGAAAGGGGTGGTCGCTACTTTCCATCCAGCAATAAGTCGTCCGATGTGTTATTGGCCCTGTTAAAGTGGGTCCATGAACAGAAGGTGGAAATCCGCTGTGGAGAGCGGGTTGAAGAACTGATTGTTGAAGATAAGGCCATAAAAGGAGTTCGGGCAAATGGCAAGGAGTTCAGAGCGGATAAAGTGATTCTTGCCACCGGGGGGAAATCCTATCCGGCCACAGGATCCAACGGTGAAGGGTATGAACTGGCCCGTTCAGTGGGACATTCCATAGTACATGTAAGACCTGCCCTGGTCCCCCTGGAAACCATTGGAGATGTGGCCCAACAGCTACAGGGCCTCACCCTGAAAAATGTGCGTGCTATGGTCTGGGTGAATGGCAAAAAAGGTGGAGAGGAGTTTGGCGAGATGATCTTTACCCATTTTGGATTGTCGGGCCCCATTATACTCACTCTTAGCCGGATTGTGGTCGATGCATTGCATCAGAAAAGTAAAGTTGAGGTATCCGTTGATTTGAAACCCGCCCTTGACGAACAAAAGCTGGATACGCGCCTGCTTCGTGACCTTGATGAATCCGGGAAGAAACGGATCTCCAATCTTTTCCGGAATTGGCTTCCTTCATCAATGATCCCTGTTTTTATGGAAATTGTGGGAATTGATCCGGAGAAGGAGGGGCACCAGGTGTCATCCAAAGAGCGCAGAAAAATCAGGAACCTGTTGAAAGAGTTCCGGTTTGAGATCAGTGGCCACCGGTCGTTTAAGGAGGCCATTATTACAGCCGGGGGTGTCTCCACCTCTGAGATTTCCTCAAAAACAATGGAGTCCAAACTGGTATCGGGACTCTTTTTTGCAGGTGAGATGATCGACCTGGATGCCGAAACCGGTGGTTACAACCTGCAGATCTCATATTCCACCGGGTGGTTGGCCGGTAAATCATCCAAGAATAGTCGCTGAGGCAACTGAGAATAGTCGTTGAGAAAACCAAGAATAGCCTCAATAACCTCTGTTTTCTGAAAGATCTCTGAGCTTACATCAGGCAAGTTAAAGTTCACTATTTTACCTGGCAATTGCCTTTTCCGCTTCCTGGAGGTGTTGATATATCACAGGACTATAGGGGCCCCTTAATTCCCATGATTGTTTGAGGATCTTCAGGGCCTCTTCATATTGTCCCTGCTTATACAAACCCCATCCCCAGGTATCAAGCATATAAGAATCATCGGGTCTTACCTCCACAGCTTTTTCAACCAGTTCCACCCCTTCATCGATATGAATATCATTGTTGATCAGACACCAGGCCAGTTCGTGCATTCTGTACGGGTTTTCGGGATCCAGTGTAAGGGCCTGGCGATACTGTTTTTCTGCTTCATCAATGAGTCTGGCATTTAGGTAAGTTAAACCTAATCCAGCCAATATTCTTGATTCATTCCAATTCCTTGCTGCTCCAACAGATTTATATTTATTCAGGTTTTTATTTGCTTCATCAGTATCTCCTTGCGAAAGGGCACAGGCGGCCTGCATGCCGATAATAGTTGGGTCATCGGTCATCGCACTTAATCCTAATGCATACACCTCCCTTTCTCTTTTATGATCGCCAAGATGGTGGTATGAATCTCCCAACCGGTAATATAGATGAGGAATGCCAAAACTGGTTCCCCATTTTTTATGAATTTCAAGGGCTTTTTCCCAGTAGAAGGCAGCTTTGTTGTATTGATTTAATTTGTGATATGCATCACCAAGAAAGAACCAATAGGTGCTATTCATTTCATCAATCTCCAGAATCTGTTTACATATCTTGATCTCATCCTGGGGAGTTTCATAATAATAGGCATACAGATGATCTAAAAAGAGTTTTCCCCTGAGTGGCAATTCATCTCTTTTGTTATATGCCCTCTTACACCATATTTTCGCTTGTTTGGACTGATTGCTGGCTGTGTAGGTAAAAGAGAGAAATATATATGCATCAACAAAACTTGAATCGGTTTCAATGGCTTTTGACATCCATTCTATCGTTGCCTGCAAATCCATTTTTTCAAATGCATCCCATGCATGAATGTAATACTGGAATGCTTCCGCCGAATTTGTAAAAGCTGCTTCAGTAACTTCTGGTGAATCATACACTTCAGCAAGTTTCCTGATCTCCAGATAATTCCTGATCATTCCCGAGAGGGAGTCAGCCGTGTCAAAAACATCATCTTCAGTTTGCCCTTCCACCTGGTATGTCTTGTATACCTCTTCAGTTTCAGCATTTACAAGTTGGGCATTCACCCGGATCTTATTTCCGGCTTTCAGTATTTTACCAAGGATAAAGGTCCTGGTCTCAAGATCATAGGCAAGTTCACGGGCTAATGAGGGTGTCACTGAGGCTTGATTCACATTTTTCTTCTGACCAAGTACAATGGACATGGTTTGATACTGCCGTACTTGCAGCTCTCCGGAGTTTGAGAGGTTTGAGATTAAAAGATTTTGAAAACCACCCTGCCACACGTTGTAAAGTGTATCGCCGGTTAAGTTTTCAAAGGGCATTACAGCTACTGAGATCTTTCCCTCTTCATCCCTGATATCTTTTAGTTCATCCTTATTGAATACCCTGGGGTAAGCAAGAATGCAAACCACAACAAGAAGTGTGGCGATAATGATATCACTCGGTTTCAGTTTTCTTCTTTCCTGTTCGGGAGGCATCTTACTTTTCATTCTCTTTTGGGGCTCTGTTTTTTTGATACCGTCCGGGGTGAGATCAAATATCCATGACAGAATGATGGCGATTGGGAATCCAACTATTAATAGAATGATAATAAATGTAACCGTCCAATCGGGCAGTCCAAGTCTTGGGAACATGATATCCCCTGCCTCCATGATAATAAAAGCAGTAGCGGCATACATGGTAATTACCTTGATGACTCCTCTGCGTTTGATTTCCTGCCAGAATTGGGTGAGTTTGTTAGGATTATCGGGCATTTATTTTGGTAGATGGAACTATGCAAGTTACTATCTTATTGTTTATGAATCAAATGAGTTATTAATGGATTAATTGCTCCAATGATAACTTACAGTGTTGAACATCTCTTCAAAGCAGTAAATGTTCTCTGAAAAGAAAATCAAATGATCACCGGTAAATGAATCATCCTTTGCACTATAGTCCCATATATCCACCCCCTTGGCAAACACAAAGTAGGCATTAGTCGGGTGGTTCGAAACAGGAATGTAGGGATTCATAAAGTCATACTCTTCTACATAAGTACAATTATTATCTAGCAAGATCCATCTGTTTTCAACAAATATTTCTGACATCACATGTCCGGCGAAATAGTGGAGATTCCCTACATGATAATCATATCCCCATTGCACGTCAGCGGTTTCTATCATAATCGCCGGGAAGCCGAATTCGCGCAGAATACTCGATATGATTAAAGCCAATGAATGGCATCCATAAAAAGTCTTAATTTCATAAAGCTCATCTACTGTATTCTTGCCCGCCATGGCTCCACCGGCATTGTCGAATGTGAAGTGCTGGTTTACCCAATGGCATACGAGCAAAATATCATCTATTCTATTTTCAGGAGTTCCAACAGCATCCCGTATCTCTTCAAGATAGAGATCATTCAGATCCGATTCTTCCCCAGGAATCAGATATTTCCCAGGATCATTATAATCTATACCAAAGGAGAAGTCAATGGTGTCAATATCGATTTTGCATTCTTTACTGATATCTGGTTCTTCATTTTTGCAACATGCTGCCAGAAACAGTGGAATCACAGTAAATAGTATGAGAAATTTTAATGCTTTCGTGATTAATGCTTTCGTTTAATTTATTCAATAATTCATTACCGAAAGTTACAAACTTACTGAATACTAGTCAAGAAAGCGTTGACAAACAATTAATTACGCAATTAATGATAAACAAATAGAAGATAGAAAACCCGAAGAGTGAGCCTCGGGTTTCATACTGGTGAGAGACGATAGAAAGAGAGCGAACTACTTTATGGCTATAACCGCACTTGTAGGTCCCGTCAATCTCATATCAAATGTCTCGGTAAATCCTGCCTCCCTTGTCCATTCTTCGAAATCAGCAGTTGTAAAATCATAACCTTCGGCTGTCTCTATCAACATATTAAGAGACATCATTAAGCCAAAAGCGTTTTCACGTCTTTCATTGTCAATGATATTTTCGATAACTACCAGGGCTCCTCCTTTTGGCAGAGCATCGAAGGCTTTACCAATTAGCATTTTCTTGTCAGCTGTACCCCAATCATGCAAGATGTTCCCCATGGTAATGACATCTGCTTTGGGTAATGTATCAGTAAAGAAGTCTCCTGATTTTACTTCAACCTTATCTGCCACTCCCATTTTACTTATATTCTCCAATGCAATAGGAGTTACAGGAGAAAGATCAAAGGAGATACAACGCATATGGGGATTGTGTATTGCTACATGCGCAGATAATTGCGCTCCGGCTCCACCAATGTCGCATAATGTTCTGTACCCAGAGAAATCAAATTGAGTGGCAAAAGTGATAAAGTTCCCTACCTGTGCACCACTCATGGCATTTACAAATTCGCGTGTTTTGTTTTTATCAGCATAGATCTTTTCAAACAGCGAGATTTCACCTGTTCTTATCTCATTTTGTGGGGTTCCCCTTTTCAAACCCTCCTCAAGGAAATTCCAGAAGGGATACAATCGATTATTAGCCATCTCCAGTATTCCTCCCATGTAGGAGAGCTTGCTTTTATCAAGATAGAGATCAGCATCTGCTGAGTTGAAATAAATAGCAGTCTCTTTGTTTCCGCTTCTTTGTAAAAATCCCAATGCAACCAACGTATCTAAGAAATCATAAAGTCCTCTGCCATGTAAACATAACCACTGTTTAATCTCTTTAGCAGTTAAAGGTTTAGTTGCCAGATGTGAGAAGAGTTCCAGCTTTACAGCTGTTAAAAGTACTTTTGAAGCCCAAAACCCCATTCCAACCTGCATGATGTTTGAAGGATCAACTTTTATGGCTTCTTTCATTTTATGTTCTGCTAAATTTCCCATAATTAAATGATTTTAGTTTGTATGATTTTTAGAGTTTGCTATCCTGCCCAATTTCATCAGGGGCACCTCCTCCAACTCCTTTCTTAACTGTTGTCCCCTTTGTTTATGTAACAATACAATCTTTATTTGGAATGCTTCTTAATAAAGAAAGCATTTAACATATAATTAACTACTAATGAAGTATATATGAAAAGAAATGTGTTTTATTAAACAATTGCACTATCCTGAGCAAGAATCCCTTTTTTCCCTGGTAACGATAACCTGTCCTGAGGATCAAAAAATTGGGAAAAATTGGGATTTTGGTGTAATTTGAATCCTTATCACTGTAATAAAGTAGTATGTTGTGTTGTAAATTCAATATATTATTTTCCATTCTTATGTTTTACATATTAGGAGGTATTTCGCAGGATAGATCAGTTGAAGTACCTGATTATAGTGGTGAAGTCATGCATTACAGGCTCAAATACGGCATATTCAATATAGGTTTTGCATCAATTTCCTGCCTGGAAGATTCGACAGGATGTGGATATAGCATTAAGGCTGAAGCGCAAAGTTCGGGATGGGTGAAGATATTTAAAGATTTGGATTATCGTTTTGAATGTTGCATGGATCTTGCTACCGGATTGCCGAATTCTGCAATCAGGAGTCTGAGAGATGGAAGTTACAATCTTTATAATGAGCTGATATTCGATCAATATTCAAGAATCGACTCAGCCATTGTATTCAGTCAGATGTCCGGAAAGCATGTAGTATCAAAGAATATTTATGACATCCTTACAGGTTTTTATCATTTCAGGATGAATCTTCTCACTGAAAGCACGAGTAAAGGAGAGGATGTGGTAATCAAAACCTTCTTTACGGATGAACTATGGGATCTGAGGATCAGATACGCAGGTGAGGAAACCATAAAGATAAAGCATGGCCAGGTTGCATGTTATAAATATAACCCGGTTACTGTCGTTGGAAGATACTTTCGTCATGATGATGATATGGATGTCTGGTTTACAAAAGATGTAATTCACATCCCGGTTAAAATTCGATTAAACCTGAAAATTGGGGCTATTAATGGCGAGCTTATATCGTATCAGAAACCGAAATACAAATCCTTGACACTTAAGTTCTAAATAGCAGGAAAGTGGAATAGCAATTATCAGGCTTGTGTCGCAATGCTTTTTGATATTCACCAAATATTTTGATATTCCTGAACACAAATATTAGTTTTGTACTATCAAATTTTATTAATGAAACTATATTGAAATGAAAGTCATCAAAGTACTTCTCTTATTTATCCTGACAGTCAGTTTTTCTTGCTCCATTGTTCCAATGACAGGAAGGAAACAATTCATTGCAATTCCCTCTTCAGAGATGTTGGCGCTAAGTGCTGAAAGTTACGATCAGGTTCTCACTGATAACAAAATATCTGATAATCGCTCATACATTGAATCTGTGAACATTGTAGGAAAGAAATTAATCGTAGCAGTTGAAGAGTACCTTAAGTTGAATGGCCTGGAATCAAGGATCGAAGGTTTTGACTGGCAATTTAACGTACTTGCTTCAGAGGAACTCAATGCCTGGTGTATGCCAGGAGGTCAAATTGCATTTTATGAGGGTATTATGCCTATCTGTGTTGATGAAAATGGTATTGCGATTGTGATGGGTCATGAAATTGCTCATGCAGTTGCAAGGCATGGAAATGAAAGATTGTCCCAGCAACTAGTGATCAATTTGGGGGGTATGGCACTTTCTGAAGCAATGGCAACAAAAAAGGAGGAGACCCAACAACTTGCGTTGCTGGCCTTTGGAGTGGGTACACAAGTTGGAGTTGCTTTGCCCTATAGCAGGACACATGAAACTGAGGCAGATGAGTTGGGATTGTATTTCATGGCCATGGCAGGATATGATCCACAAACTGCACCGGCATTTTGGGGCCGGATGGAAAAGGCAGGCGGAGCACGTCCACCAGAGTTCTTATCAACTCATCCGGATCCCTCCAACAGGATTGAGTATTTAAATAAGATCATGCCCAAGGCTCTGGAGTACTATAATAACAGGTAAAAGAAGTATTGCTCACCGTGGCAATCTCCCACTTGTTTTTTGCTGTATCCCATCATCTCCAGGTGAAGTTTGTCGGGTTTTAACTTCCCACAGAGGTGAAATCAGAAGGAATATCCAAGGGATAGTGCGAACCAAAATCTTAACTCAGATATACCTTCATCCACTTCCGCATTATATAATTGGGGAGCTGCTCTAAGGAGCAGGCCTTTATTTCCCTGGTAACGGTACCCTGCCCGAATCATAAAATCTGGTTGTGGAAGATTCATTAGATACTGCCCAAATCCAGTTTCAAAAAAATGTTTTGGTCCTCCTGCAATTAGATTGATTTCATATACCGGGAATACAAAATCAAATATACCGATTCCAACTCTTGGAACAATTGCTAATTGTTTAGCTATCGGTATAATCCGGTCATAGTTCAGAGAACTCATAAATCCCACACCTCCAAATTCAATATAGACTGAATTCTTTCTTGATTCATGAATCGAAGTTGTTCCTATTTCAGATTGCTGAGCTATAACGGAAGTTTGTAAAACAGAAATAATCAGAAACAGAATAGTTTTTCTCAT